>JASHVE010000347.1 GCA_030039675.1 Acidobacteriaceae bacterium
CCCTGCGCGCCCAGGTTCTCCACGATGCCGGTGAAGAACTCCGGCGCTGTGGCCAGATAGAAGAGGCGGTTGCCGCCGATGTTGCGTTCCTTGTCGATGCGGTCGAGTTCCGCTTTCAAGCCGGCGTAGCTGGCCGGATCATCGAAGTTCAGCGCGTAATAGCTGATGTGGTCCACGAACTCTTCGAGCATGGGATCGCTGGACTCGGCGTCGCCAAATTCGACGATGCCTTCGCGCATATCCGCCGCGAACTCGCCGCCGAGCGGACGCCGCGCCACACCTACGATGGCGAAGTCCTTCGGCAACAGGTTGGCCTGGCGAAGATGGTAGAGCGCGGGCAGCAGCTTGCGCTTGGTGAGATCGCCGGACGCGCCGAAGATCACCAGTATTCCCGGTTCGGGAATCCGCTCCGAGCCCCTGGGCACCTGGGAAAGATCTTCCGGATGGACTTTCATCGTTATCGTCGCCATGACTTCCTCCTGGGGCAGCCCACAGTTGACAGCTTACAGCGGACGGCAAATTCTGCACAGTTGACAGCGTGCGGTGGTGCGATTGACTTACAAGACTCCCAGTTCCTGCAATTCCTGCCGCAGCGCGGCCTCACCCTTGAAGACAATCGCTTTCATTCCGGCGGCTGTCGCGCCGTCTGCGTTTTCCTGGCGGTCGTCGATAAACAGAACCCGCTCCGGAGGGGCGCCCAGAACATCGAGGGCGCAACGGTACATCGCCAGCTCGGGTTTGCGCCGGCCGATGAAGCACGAGCTCAAGGCCAGCTTGAAGTAGCGGCGCAGCCCGAACTCCCGGAAGCGGTACTCATTCGTTTCGCGGGCTTCATTATTCAGGGCGCCGATCATGCAGTTGTTGGATGTGCAGAGCTGGCCGAGGATTCCGAGGGCTCCGTTGGGCAAAACCTTTGACTGGCTCAAGATAAAGGCAAAAAAGTCTTCACGCGAAAACGGGCGCGGCTCGTAGAAGACTGCGCCGTCGAGATATGTGTCGAGATCGATCTCACCACGTTCCCAGGATGCGACTACCAGGAGATGGTGGGCCTCGAGAGAAGGCAGGTCGATTTGAAAATGTTCAGCCGCTGCGGCGCGCTCGCGGCGGTCCCAGCCATTCGTCAGCAGAACTCCGCCTACGTCAAAGAGGATTACGTCAAAAGGGGACATCGGCGCTTACGCGCTCCTATCTTGTGAAAATTCTTAGAGCAGTTCCCGAATTCACGTCGATTCTTCGAGAGCTGGGCAAGGTGGCCTTTTCTTAAGGAAAAGGCCACTTCAACATGTTCCTTCGGCATACACCAATTCGGGAACCGCTATAAGGGGAACATCGAAGCCGTTCGAGAGTCCATCTTGCGCTTTTGCGAGCCGCGGCTATCGCTTTCACCTGGATTCAAAGATGATCAGAAACAGATTCAGTTTCGTTTTGATGAATTTTGCCCCAGAATCGACGGAAAATGATCGCCGGAAAATCATCCAGGCCAAAGATCACGCTTGGATCACGTTTGGGTCCGTTCTACGCCGGGCTGGCCGAACCGTCTCCGCACTGGTATTTGGCTTCGATGGCGAGAACCTTCTTGTACCGCCGCGTGAACCGCTCCTCATTGGCAATGAACTTGGCCGCGATGAAGGCGTCCACTACCTCATAGGCCAGCAGGGGACCGATGATGCGCGCGCCGAGGACGATCACGTTCATGTCATCGTGTTCCACGCCCTGATGGGCCGAGTAGGTGTCGTGGCACATGCCGGCGCGAATCCCAGGAATCTTGTTGGCCGCGACGCAGACGCCCACGCCCGAGCCGCAGATGAGGATGCCGCGCTTGGCTACGCCCTGCCGGATGGCGTCGCCCACTTTCTCGGCGAAATCGGGGTAATCGTCAGGGTGGTCGCCGTCATACGCGCCCAGGTCGACCAGTTCATGGCCAGCCTTAGTGAGATAGGCGCGCACTTCTTCCTTCAACGGAAATCCTGCGTGGTCCGCACTGATGACGAGTTTCATTCGACTCCTCCGGAGTCAGGCGACAGGGAATAGGGAACAGGAAAAACCTGACCTGGATTGTGCCCCTGTTCCCTGATCTCTGGTCTCTGTTCTTACTTCAACAGCGCCTTTGCCTTGGCCGCTACGTTTTCCGGGGTGAATCCCAGTTCCTTCATCACAATGGATCCCGGGGCCGAGGCGCCGAAGCGGTCGAGGCCCACGACGCCGCCGTTCGAGCCGACATACTTCCACCATCCCAGCGTGGCTCCGGCTTCCACTGCCAGCTTAGGGACGCCGGCCGGGAGCACGCTGGCCTTGTACGCCGCCGACTGTTCTTCAAAGAGCTTCCAGCTTGGGAAGCTCACTACACGCGCGCGGATTCCTTCTGCGGCGAGCAGCTTTGCCGCTTCCACAGCCGGCCACACTTCGGAACCGGTGCCGATGAGCACCACCTGCGCGTTCTGGACATCTTCGAGCACATACGCTCCCTTGCTGACGTTGGCGTACGCATCCTGCTTCGTAGGGTCGATGACCGGCAGATCCTGGCGCGTGAGCGCCATGAAGCTCGGGCTCTTGCGCTCGAGCGCCAGCCGCCACGCCGCGGCGGTTTCGTTCGCGTCCGCCGGACGGAAGTCAGTGAGACCAGGAACGGCGCGCAGCATCGTGAGGTGCTCGATGGGCTGGTGGGTCGGGCCATCCTCGCCGAGGCCGATCGAATCGTGCGTGAAGATGAATAGCGAGTGGCTCTCCATGAGCGCAGCCAGACGAATTGCCGGCTTGCAGTAGTCGGAGAAGGTGAAGAAAGTAGAGCCGAAAGGAATCAGTCCGCCGTGAGCCGCCATGCCGTTCACCGCGGCGCACATGCCGAACTCGCGCACGCCGAAGTAGACGTTGCGTCCGGCGGGATCGATGTGGAAATTCGCGCCGGGCTTGAAGATGGTCTTGGTGGAAGCGGTCAAGTCCGCAGCGCCGCCGAACAGCTCCGGCACGCTCTCCGCAATTGCGTTCATCACAGAGTTACCGGCGTTCCGCGTGGCGACCGGCTTGCCTGCCGGGAAGCTGGGGATTGCTTTTTCCCATCCGGCTTTCAGCTTGGCTGACTGCGTGCGCTCGAACTCCGCAGCCAACTCAGGGAAGGCGGCTTTGTAGCCGGCAAAGAGCTTGTTCCACTCGGCCTCGTATTCTTTTCCGCGATCGACGGCCTTGCGCCAGTTGGCCAAAGCATCGTCGGGAACGTAGAAGCTTTGGTCCTCGGGGAATCCGAAGAACTTCTTCGTCGCTGCGGCATCGGCCGCGCCCATCGCCTCGCCGTGCACTTTGTTGGTGCCTGCGCGCGGGCTGCCGTAGCCGATGACTGTGCGCACGGCGATGAACGAGGGCTTGCCGGTCTCGGCCTTTGCCGCTTCAATGGCGGCCTCGATTGCGTTCAGGTCATTGCCGTCAGCTACGCGCTGCACGTGCCAGTGATAGGCTTCGAAGCGCTCCAGGTAATTGTCCCCATAGCTCAGCTCGGTCGGGCCATCAAGCGAAATCAGATTGTCATCGTAGAGGAAGATCAGCTTGCCGAGACCCAGTTTGCCGGCCAGCGCGGCAGCCTCGTGGGAGACGCCTTCCATCAGATCGCCGTCGCCGCAAAGCGCGTAGGTGTAGTGATTCACAATCTCGTAGCCCGGCTTGTTGTAGATAGCGGCCAGGTGCTTCTCGGCAATCGCAATACCCACGGACATTGCGATGCCCTGGCCCAGCGGGCCGGTGGTCACTTCCACACCGTCCGTATCGACTGACTCAGGGTGCCCGGGTGTGATCGATCCCCACTGGCGAAAGCCTTTCAGATCGTCGAGCGTGACCTTGTAGCCGGAGAGAAACAGCGTGGAGTACAGCAGCGCGGAGGCGTGCCCATTCGAGAGCACAAAGCGATCGCGGTTAGCCCACTTCGAGTGCGCCGGGTTGTGCTTCATCAGCTTGTGAAACAGCAGATACGAAATGGGGGAGCAACCCAGCGGAGCGCCGGGATGGCCGCTCTTGGCTTTTTCGACGGCGTCCACTGCCAACAGCCGCAGTGTGTCGATGGAAAGCTGGTCGAGGGAGAGAGACGCGAGGCTGGAAGTCATAGCGCTTGAATCTTGTCCTTTCGGTTGAAGTGCGGATGACACCCGGTAACGGGGTTTAGCCGACGGCTTCGATGTTGACCTTCACATTGTATCCAAGCCACCTGTTCTGATCGGTGAAATGCAGCGTCCATTCCAACCCGCCGCTGCGTTCTTGCGGAGTGATATCGGCGCTGAATCCGGCGCTGCCGAATCCATGGCAAGCAGTAGTCTGCCTGGTTTGCCAGCCATCGTCGGTCCAGATCACATCAAAAGGCCGTTCGTCCAGAATGCGCAGTGTGCTGCCGCGCTCCATCGTCTCGACGGGTCTGTGACGGCTGTAAATTTCAAGGCCGTGTCTTCTGCGCTCGCGGCCCTCGGGTTCGCAATACCGCCGGTACACGGGTTCGATGCAGTCGAAGACCCTTCCGTCGTGGGCCGAGCGCAGCAATTTAAGGTACTCGGCGTGCGCCCACACCAGCGGCACGGCTGACCCCGCGGGCAGCCCCGGGCGCAGCCGGCGCTCGGGTCGTTCCGCTTCGTCCCACACCTGTTCGGGCAGCATCTGTCCGCAGGTGGCGAACTTTTCGTAGGTGGCGATCAAAGAGCTGATGTCGCGACCTGCCGCCAGTTCGTAGTGCGCGCGCTCGCCGCCCAGCAGCGGCCACACCCGGCCCTGGCCCCAGCCCAGGTAGGGTCCACCATCGGGACGCTGCCCGTAGCCGTCGTAGTTGTAACGCAGCCATCCCAGTCCTTGCGGCAAGTCGCGTTTCAACACGGCGTCCACCACCTTCAGTGAGTCCACGATGAGAGGATCATCGGCCGGCCGGACGCCGTAGCGCACCAGCTCAAGGAATCCTGCGTCGATGATCTCGCGTGCTTCGAACTCGTAGCGCGCGCCCGGCTGCTGGTTCGACAACCGAATCTTCTCTGTTCCGCAGCCCTCATGCGCGTAGGCCTCGCCGCACTCCGGGGGCCGGATGCGCATGTAGTGCCGTCTGATCTCAGGATGCAGCACACCATTGTTGGTTACGGTCCAATCTTCAAGATGCCCCTCGATCCAGTCGGCAAACTCCTCGAGGAACTGGCCAAGCTCGGCCGACTCGTGGACGCGCGCCATCTCGGCCGCGCAGATCAATCCGCCGATAACCGCCGCGAGCGTGGAAGGGGAATAGCCGGCATTTTCCTCCCAGCGCTCCTGATGCGTGATGGGCGCCTGCCGCACCAGGCAGCCGGCGGCCCGCTCCACGAAGGGAAAAATCTTCAGCTCGCCCAACGCGTTGGCCTTCCACAGCCGCCACGCCAGGATGATCGGGAACGCAACCTCGTCGAGTTGCTTGCCGCCCCAGTAGGGCGTTCCATCGATCCAGAAATTCTGGGCAAACCCGCCGTCGTTCTGCTGCGTGCAGGCCAGATAGACCAGCGCCCGCCGCGCCGTCTCCGCGCGCCCGCACGCCACCAGGGCCGACGCCGTCTGTACCATATCGCGGGTCCACACCAGGTGGTAACCGCCCAGGTCGTCGTCTCCCTTCGCCTGTCCCCAGGGAATCGACGCGGAGGCGACAAAGGCGCCGGAGAACGTCTTGTCCTCGTGCGCCAGCAGCACGTTATGGCTTGCCCGCATCAGCTTGCCGCCATCCTGCGACTTGGCGCCCAGCCACTCCGGGTTTGCTGCCCGCTGCCACTGCTCGATGAACCGCTTGCGCAATTCTCCATACGGTGCCGCGAGAGAACCCAGCGTCTTCTGCGCTGCCGTGTGACGGCCGGATCCAATCCCGATCGTAATCGTGAACTCGACCGCGCTTTCGTCGCCATCCACCTGCGGGATCAGCCCCTTGAGATCCAGCTGCCCCATCATCGCGATGTTTCCGTTCGTGGCCGACCCGAACTCCCAATCCATTTTGAAGTTGTCCATCACGTCGCGCCAGCCATCGCTGATTCCAACGAAGCCGCAGCTCAGGTGCGAGAATCCGCAACTGGCCGCCATCATCAGCGACCACTCGTCTTTCCATGCCATCAACACTTTGCGCCCGGCTACATCTACGGCGCGCGCCGAGTTTCCCGCGCCGCCGCCGTTAAGATGCGGCGCCAGCAGCGCAAACACCTTGAGACGCGGCAGCAGATCGGTATGGCCCGCAAGCCGAACCCGTTGCACCACCACCGAGTGGTGCGGATCGCAGA
>JASHVE010000348.1 GCA_030039675.1 Acidobacteriaceae bacterium
AGAAACGCGCCTACAACCAGCAGGCCCCAGTGCCAGGTCATGTCAGAGGAGAAAACATGCAAATGAACCATGCGGCTCCCGCTATTGTAGAAGGCCAGCCCCGGGGCAGTTGTCCGTTCGGATCGCGCTATCCCGGCGGGTGGGAAACGAGCCGAGGGGGCTCAATTGCACCCGCCGAAGCGATGGCGTCATTGCTCTAGGAGCCCCAATTCACCTTATCCAGCGTCTGTCAGACCGTCGGCTCGTGCGCCGAGAACCCGTATAAGTTATTGAAACCAATAGATAGATCCAAGTTTCTACAATATTAGCGTAAATCACTCATATTTTATGAATCTTTTGTGCTATAGTTCCCATCAGAAGAGTTGAGCGGCCGGGATTCGACCTCCCTGCCCTACTTCAGAATCTTGGAAATTTGTCAGGAGGAAGATCGTTATGGCAATCACACGTTGGGACCCCTTCCGTGAAGTTGTTGCTCTGCAGAACCGGGTAAACTCGCTGTTCCGTGATTTCAATGAGGGCGCGGACGGTCCTCTGGCGGCGGCCAGCTTTACACCGGCAGTCGATATCTATGAGGACAACCAGAAGGTTGTTCTGAAGCTTGAGGTTCCGGGCATCGAAGAGAAGGACCTCGATGTGCGGGTGGAGAATCACACGCTGACCGTCAAGGGCGAGCGCAAGTTCGAAAAGGAAGAGAAGGAAGAGAACTTCCACCGGATTGAGCGGCGCTATGGCAGCTTCTATCGCGCCTTCACGCTACCGAACACCGTGGACACGGAGAACGTGGACGCGAAGTACAACGCCGGGGTGCTGAAGCTCGAGTTGAAGAAGAAGCCTGAGGCGCAGCCGAAGCAGATCAAGGTGAACGTCGCGGCGTAAAGTCAGCTTGCAGTGAACAGTTGTCAGTTGTCAGTTTTTGCAACCGGCGAGAAGATAAGCATCAAATGAGCGTGGTTCGATGCTTGGCCGGAGGGTCGAAAACCGGCAACTGACATTTGTATTCGCGGCAAAAGCTCTGATCAGGGTGATTGAAGAGTGGCCGCTGGCAAGCGGTAGTGAAACTGAGAACTGTCAACTGAAAGCTGAGAACTGAGATATGGCCATTCGTTGGGACAAATTCACCGTCAAGTCGCAGCAGGCGATCCAGCAGGCGCAGGCTCGCGCGACCGAACTTGGCAATGCCGAGTTGCAGCCGGTTCATCTTTTGCTCGCGCTGGTGGAAGACCGCGAGGGCGTGATTCCTGCGGTGCTGGAAAAGATCGGTGTGCCTACGGAACGGCTGGAGAGCGATCTGCACCAGATCGAAGAACGACTGCCGCGTGTGGCCGGGGCTACGAACGAACCGGGTTTGAGCCAGGCACTGAATAGAGTCCTGGAACAGGCGTTCAAAGAGGCCGAAAATTTCAGGGACGAGTACGTCTCGACAGAGCACCTGCTGCTTGGCATTGCGCACCTGAGGAACGATGCGGCACATAACGCATTGGTGGCGCTGGGCGCGACGCACGAGGCGATTTTGAAGGCGTTGACTGCGGTGCGCGGTTCGCAGCGCGTGACGGATCAAAATCCGGAAGGCAAGTTTCAGGCGCTGGAGAAGTATGCGAAGGATCTGACTGATCTGGCCCGGCGGGGCAAGCTCGACCCGGTGATCGGCCGCGACGAAGAGATTCGCCGTGTGGTGCAGGTACTGAGCCGACGCACGAAGAACAATCCGGTGCTGATTGGGGAGCCGGGCGTGGGCAAGACGGCCATTGTTGAGGGGCTCGCACGGCGCATCGTTTCCGGCGACGTGCCGGAGAGCTTGCGCGACAAGCGCGTGATCTCGCTCGACCTGGGCTCGATGCTCGCCGGTGCAAAGTATCGCGGCGAGTTTGAAGACCGGCTGAAGGCAGTGCTGAAGGAGATCGAGGAGTCAAACGGCCAGATTGTCCTGTTCATCGACGAGTTGCACACGCTGGTGGGCGCGGGCGCGGCAGAAGGCGCAATCGATGCGAGCAATATGCTGAAACCGCCACTGGCTCGCGGTGAGCTGCGGGCCATCGGCGCAACCACGCTGAATGAGTACCGCAAGTATATTGAGAAAGACGCGGCCCTGGAGCGGCGCTTCCAGATCGTCTATGTCGGCGAGCCGAACGTCGAGGACACGATCGCAATTCTGCGCGGGCTGAAGGACCGCTACGAGCAGCACCACAACGTGCGCATCAAGGATTCGGCGATTGTGGCCGCGGCGACGCTTTCGCATCGGTACATCAGCGACCGCTTCCTGCCGGATAAGGCCATCGACCTGGTGGACGAGGCTGCGGCTTCGCTGGCGATTCAGATTGGCTCCGTGCCGACGGAGATCGATCAGTTGGAGCGGCAGGCGACTTCACTCGAGATCGAACGCGCCGCGCTGAAGCGCGAAACCGACCAGAACAGCCGCGAGCGGCTGGAAGAGGTGGAGCGCGAAGTGGCGGCACTGCATGAGCAGATCACGGCTCTGCGTGCACGGTGGACCACGGAGCGCGAGGCGATCAACCGCATCGGCGAGCTGAAGAAGCAGATTGAGGCGTTGCGCTTCGAGGCCGAAGAGCAGACCCGCAAGGGCCAGCTCGAGCGGGCTGCGCAGATCCAGTACGGCGAGTTGCCGAAGCTCGAAGCCGAGCTGAAGCGGTTGAACGCCGCGCAGGATGGGCAAGCCGGTGCTGCGCGCATGTTGAAGGAAGAGGTGGACGAAGAGGACATCGCCAAGATCGTGAGCAAGTGGACCGGTATTCCGGTGGCACGCATGCTCGAAGGCGAGGTGAAGAAGCTCATCCAGATGGAAGACCGGCTGAGCGAGCGCGTGGTGGGGCAGGATGCGGCTCTTTCTGTGGTCGCGAATGCGATCCGCCGGTCGCGCGCAGGCTTGAGCGATCCGAAGAGACCGATCGGTTCCTTTATTTTTCTGGGACCGACCGGCGTAGGCAAAACCGAAACCGCCCGGGCACTGGCCGAGTTTCTGTTCGACGACGAGCAGGCGATGGTGCGCATCGACATGAGTGAGTACATGGAGAAGCACGCTGTGGCGCGGCTGATCGGCGCTCCGCCGGGATACGTGGGCTACGATGAGGGCGGCCAGTTGACCGAGGCCGTGCGGCGCAGGCCGTACACGGTGATCCTCTTCGACGAGATCGAGAAGGCGCACCCGGATGTCTTCAACGTTCTGCTGCAGGTGATGGACGATGGACGGCTGACGGACTTGAAGGGGCGCACGGTGGACTTCAAGAACACCGTGCTCATCATGACCTCTAACCTGGGCGCGGCGCTGTTGCACGCTGACGCGCTCAAGACCGAGCATGATTTCGAGATGGCGCGCGAGAGCGTAATGCGCGTATTGCGCGAGCACTTCCGTCCGGAGTTCCTGAACCGCGTGGACGATATGGTGATCTTCCGGCCGCTGGGTCACGCGCAGATGAATGCGATTCTCGATCTGCGCATCGCTGAGTTGCAGAGGCTGCTCGAAGACCGGCAGATCTCGCTGGAGCTGACGGATGCGGCGCGGACGCTCATCCTCGCGCAAGGCTGGGATCCGGCCTACGGTGCGCGTCCGCTGAAGCGTGCGCTGCAGCGCATGGTGCAGGACCCGCTGGCGATGAAGATCCTCGACGGCGAGGTGCTGCACGGCTCGCACGTGCGCATCGACGCCGATCGCAAGTCGAACCATCTGGTCTTTGAGCCGATGGGGCGGGAAGCAATGGCGTAAGACGGCGAGTCAGCCGGTCAGCAGGTCAGCAAGTTAGCGAACAGGCTCCGCGGTTGCGGAGCCTGTTTTTGTTTGCATTTGCGCTATCTGCACGGTTTCATCGCCTACTTTCGACCGCCGCGCGGGGTTATTGGCCTAGTGCTGTTTCTATCGCGGATGTCACCTGGGGCGAGTCAGGCGTTGTGGCGGGTTCGAAGCGGGCTACGGGCTTACCGGTGCGGTCAAAGAGGAACTTCGTGAAGTTCCACTTGATGTCGCCGGCGAACTGCGGGTCGGTTGAAGAATCGGTCAGAAAGCGGTAAAGAGGCGTTTCGTCGTCGCCCTTCACCGAGACCTTGGCCATCATGGGAAAGCTGACATTGTACTTCCTCGTGCAGAAGGTCTTGATCTCCTCGTTCGTGCCCGGTTCCTGTTGCGCAAAGTTGTTGGCCGGAACGCCCACGATCACCAGTCCACGGTCTTTGTACTTTTCATACAGCGCTTCGAGGCCGGCGTATTGCGGAGTGAAACCGCATTTGCTGGCGACATTCACCAGCAAAACGACTTTGCCCTTGTAGCTGTCAAGACTCACCGGCTGCCCGTCGATTGAGCTCACCGTGAAGTCGTAAATGCTCTTTGCCTGCGCCGGCAGCGTGGCTGCAGCGCACAACGTCAATACCAAAGCCAGTTTCCTCATGGAACCTCCGCGGGCGATCTACGCTTCATTATCAACGTGCACACGCTTTGACTGTCATCAAAATGTAAAGAATCTCTTTAACTGAGACGCCATGAGTTGGTCGGTGAACAAGGTCCGTCCTGGATTATCTGATGAGTAGGCTACCCACCAAAAGCGACCGCAGGTCCTTCGACTCCGTCCGCTGCGCGGACGTCGCTCAGGATGACAATTTGATATTGCCACCTGTAGGAGCTGCAGTCCTACTGGCGCAATTCGACGAGTGTAGCACCCATGCCGCCTTCGTTTTGCGGGGCCTCTTCTATGCCGGCGACGTGGGGATGGCGCTTGAGAAAGTCGCGGACGCCGCGGCGGAGGATGCCGGCGCCGTGGCCGTGAATGACGCGCACGCGGGGCAGTCCGGCGAGGAAGGCGCGGTCGAGATATTTTTCCAGTTCCTCGGTGGCTTCGTCGACGGTGCGGCCGATCAGATTGATCTCCATACGCATGTCGTCGGTGTTGGCGCTGGTGACGGAGACGTGCACGTTCTTCTGCTGGCGGACGGCAGCGAGCGGGTTCGCGGCTGCGCCCGTTTGCGGCTGGGCCGATTTCACGACCTCTGCAATGTCGTCGCGTTTGACGCGCATCTTGATGGGACCAAGTGCGACTTCGAAGAGATCTTTTTCTATTTCGCGCTGGACGACCGCGATCTTGTTCATCGATTTGATGCGTACCTGGTCGCCGGGTGCGATGTGCTTGAGCACGTGCGGCTGGGCATTTTGGTCGCCTTGATCCGCTCCAGTGCGGTGAGCCACCACGGTCTGGTTGAAGCTCTCCTGGAACTCGCGGCGCAGGCGGTGGATGCGGCGCTCGGCTTCTTTGGACAATTTCTGCTGCGCGGCGCGATCTTCGATGGCGCGCACGTTCTCGCGCATCTG
This sequence comes from Acidobacteriaceae bacterium, assembly GCA_030039675.1. Lineage (GTDB taxonomy): Bacteria > Acidobacteriota > Terriglobia > Terriglobales > Acidobacteriaceae > Telmatobacter. Next base: position 5,309 of record JASHVE010000348.1, read on the forward strand.
GAATTCGAAGTCCTTGAGCAACGAGCTGAGCTTGTTTTCGAGCTCGCGGGTGCGGTTGCGGAGCTCGATGTCGCCCTCGCGGGCCAGCTTGGCACGCTCCTGATTGAGCGCGTACTGCTGCTCGCGCGCGGCTTTGCGGTCTTGTTCAAGCTGCGCCAGGTCGTTGTGCAGCTTGTCGAGGAAGCGCGCAATGTCAGCCTGCTGCGAGCCGAGGCGCTCGCGCGCGGCGGTGATGATTTCGCGATTCAGGCCCAACCGCTCCGCCGTTTGAATGCCGGCTGAGGCGCCCGGTACGCCCAGATGGAACTGATAGTTGGGCGCGAGGGTCTTCTCGTCCACGCCCGCCGCAGCGTTGCGCACGCCGGACGTGTTGGCTGCGTAGACCTTGAGCGAGGTGTGGTGCGTGGAGATGAGCGTCCACGCACGCAGCTTGAGAAAGAAGGCGGCGACGGCGACAGCCAGCGCGGAGCCCTCTTCAGGGTCAGTGGCCGATCCGAGTTCGTCGAGCAAGACCAGCGAGTGTGTATCGGCCAGACGCGCGAGCCGGTCGAGGTTTGTGATGTGCGCGGAGAAGGTCGAGAGCGCGGCTTCGATGGATTGCGCGTCGCCAATGTCGGCCAGAAACGCGGTGAAGACGGGAAAGCTCGCAGCGCGAGCGGGAATGGAGATGCCGGCCTGGGCCATCATGGCCAGCAATGCGGTGGTTTTGAGCGCTACAGTTTTACCGCCGGTGTTGGGGCCACTGATGATGAGCTGGCGTTCGTCTGCGCTCAATTCAAGAAAAAGCGGAACGATGGTTCCACTGGCCGGGGTCCCCAACGACGGGTCCTTGTCGTTGGGGACGCGGGTAGCACGCAGACGCTTTTCGAGCAGTGGATGACGGGCCGCTTCTAAGTTCAGCCTGTCTGGTGTGAGGTGTGGCGCGACGCAATCGTAGGAGCGGGCGAAACGGGCGCGGGCCTGGAGGCTATCGACAAAAGCGAGCACGCGCGCGCCTTCAACGAGCGCATCGGCGCAGACGCCTACCTGGCATGTGAGCGCGACAAAGATGCGATGAATCTCGGCCTGCTCTTCTTCAATGAGGCGGACGAGTTCATTGTTCTGCTCGATGGTTTCGAGCGGCTCGACGTAGACGGTCTGGCCTGATGAGCTTGCGCCGTGAATCACTCCGGAGACGCGACGCTTGAGCTCGGCGCGCACGGGGATAACGAATCGCTCGCCGCGGATGGTGATGAGATCGTCCTGCGTGGAGCCATCGCTGGAAAGCCTGCGCAGCGCGGCGCGCAGGCTCTCTTCAATGAGGCGCTGCTGGCGCTCCTGCTCGTGGCGGATGCGGTTCAGCTCGGGCGAGGCGTCGTCGGCGAGGGTGCCGTCGGGCTGAATTTTTCTTTCGATGGATTCAGCCAACCACCCCAACGACGAAGACCTGTCACTGGGAGCCCCGGGGAGCGGGCGCAAATTCATGGTGAGCTGTGCGGAGAGTTGCGCGAGTCCCGGCAGTTTGCCGGCGACGCGCGCGGGAGGCTCGCGCAGCAGGCTCTGCCACGCGGATACGTGGTTGGCAAGACGCGCGATGGACTGCAGTTCCGGCGCTTCGAGCGCAGCATCGGGGATTTTTGCCTTAGCGGCAAGCTGCGCGGGATCGAAGAGGCCGCCGAGCGGGATGGAAACCTGCTCTTCGAGCAGCAGGCGCAATTCGCCGGTGAGCTGATGCTGGCGCGCGATCCAAGCTTCGTCGGTCGAGGGTGCGAGCGCGAAAATCGCCTCGCGGCCTACGGATGAGGAGGCGAAGCCAGCTACCAGAGCCAGCAACGGCTCCCATTCGAGCGCGGCAAAGTCGGCGTGTTGCACCGGGGACGGGATGGGGTCGAGAAGCGGCATGTCCAATCTTTATCTTAGTGCGGAAGCGACAGGTTATTTGAGAACTCAAACCAGCTCAGCGGCTGAGCGCTGTGAAGTCGGAAATCTATAGATCCTAAAAACAACCGCAGATCCTTCGACTCCGGTCGCGTGGCGACCTTCGCTCAGGATGACAGCGCTTGGGTTGGCTCGTACTTACCCAGGCGAACCGGAAATGGCCGTTACATTCAATCAGGCACCGCGGCTGGCTTCAACGCCCCTTCCCACTGCGCGACGACAGCGCTCGCCAGGCAGTTGCCGACCACATTCATTGAGGCTCGTCCCATATCGATGAGCGTGTCGACCCCGAGCAGCAAGAGCACAGCCGTTGTGGGGATGTGGAAGGCGCCGGCGGTTCCGAGCAGGATGACTAAGACGGCGCGCGGCACGCCGGCGACGCCTTTGCTGGTGAGCAGCAGCGTAGCAAACATGAGGAGCTGCTCGGCGGCGGAGAGATGAATGCCTGCGGCTTGTGCGGCAAAGATGGCGGCCATCGAGAGGTAGAGGCTGGAGCCGGTCATGTTGAAGCTGTAGCCGGTGGGAATGACGAAGGAGACGATCCAGCGCGGCACACCGAACTCTTCCATGCGCTCCATGGCAAGCGGGAGCGCGGCCTCGGAGGTGGTGGTGGCGAAACCGATGGCAGCGGGCTCGGCGACCGCGAGCACGAACGTGCGCAGCGGTATGCGCGCCACCAGAATGACCGGCACCAGCACCAGAAGTATGAAGGCGGCCAGGGCTACGTAGTATGTGGCGACGAGTTTGACGAGCGGCAAC
>JASHVE010000024.1 GCA_030039675.1 Acidobacteriaceae bacterium
TTGCACGCGGCCGAAAGCGCCACGCCTTCTTCAAAGAGCTTGAGGGACTCTTCCAGAGCAAGATCGCCTTTTTCGAGCTTCTCGACGATGGCTTCGAGTTTTTTGAGCGATTCTTCAAACGATGGCATGGATGATTACTCCGGTCGCGTGGTGCCCATGGGCAGTACGCTGGCAATGACTTCGGCGGCGATGTCGTAGCGGCCGAAGGGTGCGCTGACCTGCACTCCCTGCACGTAGGGCTTGACTGCCTCGAGCATTTCCTGCGCGATTTTGATACCCTCCCGGCGGGCTGCGTCGGGTGTGTCGGCCTGGGCCATGCGCAGCATGATCTCCTCGGGCATGGAGATGCGCAGGTCGTTTTTCATGAACTCGGCGTTGCGCAGGCTGGTGAGCGGCCAGATGCAGGCGATGATGGGAATGGGGTGATCCTCGAGCCGATCGTGAAGGCGATCGTGCACGCGTTCGAGGAAGTTTTCGAGCAGGCGCAGGTCGAAGACCGATTGAGTAATGGCATACTCGGCGCCGGCCTCAACCTTGTAGGCGAAGCGGCGGAGCTCGTTTTCCATGTCGGGCGCGCCGGGATTGGCGGCGACGGCGATGGTGAAGTTGGTGCTGGCGCCGATGGCGTTGGAACCGATGCCGAGGCCATGATTGAGCCGGCTCACCATGTTGACGAGGCCGATGGAGTCTACGTCAAATACAGCAGTGGCATCAGGCAAATTGCCGGTCTTGGGCGGGTCTCCGGTTACGCAGAGGATGTTCTTCAGCCCCATGGAAGATGCGCCCAGCAGATCGGACTGTATGGAAAGGATATTGCGGTCGCGGCAGGTGTAATGGAGGATGGTTTCGACGCCGGTATGCTGCTGAATCTGGATGCAGAGACTCTGCGCGCTCAGACGGGCCGAGGCATGCGGCTCGCCGTTGACATTGATGGCGTGAACGCCGAGACCGGCGAACATCTCCGCCGCGCGAATTTCGCTGGAGCAGTCGATGCCCTTGGGCGGCTCGATTTCGACCAGCGTGACGAATGTCCCGTTGGCGATGAGCGAGCCAATGCGCGAGCGCTGCGCCAGAGGAGCGGGAGGCGTTTCCACGTTGGCCGCGATCGTGGTTCCCGAGCCTTCAACGTGGGCATGCTCATCGAGAGCGCGGATGGCGGCGCGCATGGCGCGGATGTGGTTGGGCGTGGTGCCACAGCATCCGCCGACGATCTGCACACCGGCGCTGATTGCCTTGCGGGCAAAGCTGGCCATGTACTCCGGCGAGCACAGGTAGATGTTGCGGCCTTCGACGGCGCGCGGCATGCCCGCGTTGGGCATGGCGGCCAAAGGCAGCGTGGTTGCGCCGCGCATGGCTTCGGCCGCGGTGAGCACGGTGGTGGGACCGGTAGAGCAGTTGATGCCGATGGCGTCTGCGCCCCATTCGGTGAGCACGGCAGCGGCCTGGGCAGCGGAAGCGCCATCGAGGCAGTTGCTCTCGTCGTCGACTGTCACCATGACGAGCACGGGCAGATGCGGAGCCATGGCGCGTGCCGCCAGCAGCGCTTCGCGCGCCTCGTTCAGCGCGGGCATGGTCTCGATGATCAGCAGATCGACGCCCCTTGCCGTACCTCCAGAACCATTGCCGGCGAGGACGGCGATCTGCTCGGCGAAGGCCGCGCGGGCTTCATCGAGCCCGGTCTTGCCGAGCGGTTCGAGGCGCACGCCGAGCGGGCCCACGGAGCCTGCGACCCAGGCCGAGCCGGCCTGCTTGTCTTTGAGGTGCTCGACGGCCTTGCGGGCCAGGTGCACGCCCGCCGCGTTGATCTCTTTTACTTTGCCGCCCAGCCCATGCCGCGTGAGCCGGAAGCGGTTTGCGCCGAAGGTGTTGGTTTCAATGATCTCCGCGCCGGCTTGCAAGTACTCTTCGTGCACCGAAAGGATCAGCCCGGGGTCCGAAAGGTTCAACTCGTCGTAGCAACGGTTGATAAAGATGCCGCGGGTGTAGAGCACGGTGCCCATGGCGCCGTCGGCGAGCACGGGACGGTCGGCGAAGATCTCGGCAAGCGGGGTCATGCTTCTCAAATGCTATCGCACTGCGTGCGAAGTTGTATGGGTCGAGGCCGGGCAGAGCCCCATGTGCGGGGTCAACCCGGGCGCCGGAGGAAGGGGCCGCTTTGTTATACTTCGGAAGTTATAACTTCGGCAGAATGAGGCGATGGGCCGCGGGTTTTTGCGCCGCGCCGTGCTGCCGGACCGCTATCCATTCGTACACGCTCGGGCTTGCTCGCGCTTTCGATCGAGGTAAAGGATTTTGAAGAAGAGAAGTTTTTGGATAAGCGCCGCCGCCGCCCTGGCGGCCGCAGGAGCGCTGGCAGGCTGTGGCAGTACCTCTTACTTTGACGGTCGCACGCTCCCGCCCAGCGGGCTGGTCAACCGCGTTCTCGTTGCCATCCAAAATCCCGGTGCGCTGAGCAAGGGGGCGCTCCAGATCATGGACGCCTACTACGACATCCGGAGCGGCTACACAGGTCTGCCTGCTACCTTCTCGTTGTCGGGCTACGGCGGCGCACTGCCGATCACCATCCAGAACATGCCCGAGGAGCAGATCGGCGCGGTGTACGGTGCGGGCGACGGCAGCTTCACGCTGGCCAACTATCAGTCGGAAAAGACAACGGGCACCGTGAGCGGACTCAACGGACTGTCGGCCAGCATCTTCGTCACGCGCAATCAGCAGTACGTCTTCGCGGCCAGCCAGTTGGCTCACTACCTTACGATTGTCAACCAGACCAACAGCAGCTCCACGGCGCTAAGCCTTCCCGGCGTGTATCGCGTGAGCGTGAATCCGGGTGGGTCTGTGGCGCTGGCGTTTGTGCAGAACTCCGATTATGCGTATTTTCCGATGCAGCTCACCACGTCGCAATCGGTCGCCTATTCCGGCGGTCCTATTACGTGGCCGAAGGCTGCGGTGGATTGCGAGCCGCAAAACTCACCCGTATGGTGCCTGTTTCAACTGCAAAGCCCCGATCA
>JASHVE010000349.1 GCA_030039675.1 Acidobacteriaceae bacterium
TATCGTCCGGGTGCGTGGGTTCTTCAATCCAGAGCGGTCTAAATAAGGCGAGAGCCCGGCACCTGCGCATGGCGTCGGGCACATTCCATCGCTGGTTCGCGTCAAACATCAAGATGCCCGAGTCCCCCACAATCTCCCGCAGCATCGCCGCACGGCGTGTATCCCGATCCTCATCTTCTGAACCTACCTTGAGCTTGAATGCCCGAAATCCGCGATCCATGGCGCTAAGGGTGAGTTCGCGCACTTTCACGTCGTCGTAGGACATCCACCCAATCGAAGTGTCATAGCCGGGATAACCGGTCAGCAGAATCTCCTCGCGCGCGGGACGCGTGGCTCTCTCTCTGCGCAACAGGTTCACAGCTTCAGCGGGCGTTAGAACATCTTCGAGATAGCTCAAGTCCAGTGCCGCAATAAGGGAGTCATCGTCGAGATCGAGCAGCAGTTTCCAGAGCGGAACATTGCGGCTCTTTGCCCAGAGGTCCCAGCAAGCGTTGGTAATTGAGGCCAGCGCGAGATGCACGACGCCTTTGTGCGGCCCAAGCCATCGCAGAGCGGGATCGTTCGCCATTCCGCGCGCCACATCGCCAAAACTTGCCATGATCTCTTCGATCTGCTGACCCACAAGTGGTTGCGCCAGAATCCGAATCGCTTCACACACCAGACGATTGCCTTCGCCTAAAGTAAGCGCGAGCCCTACACCGGTCGTTCCACCTTCTGTCTTGAGATGGGTCAGCGCCATAGCGTACACCGGGGAAGTGTGCACGGCATCGCTACCAGCACCCTCAGGTAAGGAGAAGCGGGCGTCAATGGCGGTGACAGATCGAACCACAGAACTGCACATGACGTTATTCCTCTTACCGCGGTTTCACAGTTGCTATATCCCCAAGCCACTGCTGCAAAGTGGCATTTTCCTCAAGAAAATGCCACCTTCCGCGGCCTCGGCAAGGGCGCATCAACTGTGGAACCGCTCTAGCGTCGATAGCCCAACTCGGCGCCGCCGCTCACCGGCAGAATACAGCCGGTAATAAATCGCGCCCGTTGAGAGAGAAGAAACACGGCGGCGTCTCCGATCACATCGCCGCGCGGACATGCGCCGAGAGGATGAATGTCGTCGAGATATTGGCGAATACGGCTCGGATCGGGCTGCTCGGAGCACCACTTTTCGAGCATAGGCGTCCACACGCCGGCCGGGCAGATGGCATTCACGCGAATGCCCTTCGGGGCGTAGTCCAAGGCCATCGCTTTTGTCAGCGCAATGAGTGCGCCTTTCGAAGCCACATATGCGGCGTGATTCTCCTGGCCGATCAGGCCCACCATGCTTGCGGTGTTGAGAATCGAGCCTTGACTGGCAGTGAGGGCATCGAGCGCAAACCGCGTAGTCCAGTAGACCGACTTAATATTGATGCGCACAAGTTCGTCCCACTCCTGCTCCGTAGTCTGGTCCAGCGGCTTGGAAGGGCTCGCGATGCCCGCATTGTTGTGTACCGCGTCCAGTTTGCCGTAGTGCTCCAGTACTGAGCGGATCGCCGCCCGGACAGCGGAACCTTCCCCAACGTCTGCCTGCGCGGCAATACAATTTGTTCCCAATTCAGCGGCAACCTGCGCGGCCTTCTCGCCGTCACGATCGAGCACCGCCACGGCGGCGCCCTCACGCACGTAAGCAACAGCACACTCGTACCCAATGCCATCTGCACCACCGGTCAGCACAATGATCTTGCCGCTCAGCTCATCCGGCATGCTGCTCCCGCTTTTCCCAATAGTCGTATGCCGTCTTTGCAAAGCGCTCCATTGCCTTCTTCACGTATTGCTCGGCAACATCGCCTTCCCCCTCACTGATCAGATCGATGACTTTTTGGTGCGCCTCAAGATCTTTGCTCCACACCGATGTGGATTGGCCGCTCGCCGAGACACGCATGCGGACGAAGGCAAACAGTGGAACCAGAAGGCGACGGGCTTGTTCAATGAGGTACGGATTGCGTGAGAGTTCGCAGAGGGCGAGATGATAGCGCAGATCGCAATCGAGAAGACCCTCACGATTTCCCGTCCTGGCAGCCTCGCGCATCCCATCCATCGTCGCCTGCAGCACAGTCAAGTCTTGCTTCGATTGGGCGGTGAGCCTCGCGGCGAGGCCCTCCATAGCGCCGCGCAACTGGTAGATGTGTATCACATCCGTTTCGCTCAAATGAATGACACGCGCGCTGCGGCCATGTGCCTTGGTGACAAATCCGGCCTGCGCCAGGATGTTAATGGCTTCGCGGATCGAAGCCTGCGCGACGCCAAATTTCACCGCCCATTTACCTTCCACAATTCGCTCTCCTGGTTTCAGAGAGCCGTTTAGAATCTCCGCACGAAGCTGATCGGACAGATGGTCCTTGATCAGACGGGATGTAGCGAGTGCACTGGATGACGGCATATTTGAGCGCTCAGATATCAGAAAATGGATACTACTATCTGCGTTAATCGCTGGTCAAGCGGTATCCGGATTTTGCCAAATATTCAACTAAAATCTGGGAAAAATGTCGGAAGCTTATCTTGACAGGGTTAGTATGAGTTTCTATCGTAGATGAATTGTGAGCGCTCAGATTGTGACCCGTCGCGCAGTCTTGAGGAGCGTTCACGTCTTTGATTGGGCGCCTCCTACGTGTATGCTTGCCGGCGTCAATGGGCGCGTTCTGTCGGCGCGTCTGCTGGCCAATGGCATGACGCTGAAATTCCGGCAGACCGAAGAGCGGCTCGAAATTGAAATACCCCCTTCCGCGCCCGACCCCGATGTGAGCGTGATTGCGTTGGACCTCTATTGACAATGGCCCTGTGCCACAATTGAGACGCTAGAGCGGTTCCACAGTTGATGTGCCCTTGCCGAAGCCGCGGAAGCGTGGCATTTTCTTGAGGAAAATGCCACTTTGCCGCAGTGGCTTCGGGATATAGCAACTGTGAAACCGCTGTAGGCCTTCAATTGGACAAATCCGGGCGACGTGCGCAATCGGCGCAGCGTGTAGCGTAGATCGCGAATGAGTGTGCCGATCGCGCATTTTCCTTTCCAGGCACTATTCTGTGCGCAGCGCGTGCATTGGATCGAGTTTCGAGGCGCGCCTTGCAGGCAGCCATACGGCAAGCAGCGCCACGGAGGATAGGATGAGCGGTACGGCGACGAAAACCTCCAGATCCCAGGGCTTGACCCCGAAAAGGAAGCTGGCAATGAGGCGTACGAGTCCAAAAGCTGCGGCGATACCCATTGCGACACCAACCAAAGTCAGTCTCATACCCTGCCAGATAACTAGCCTGCGGATGACGGATCGATCCGCGCCCAAAGCCATTCGGATGCCCATCTCCTGGGTGCGCTGCTCGACGGAGTAGGCCATGAGACCGTAGATGCCAATGGCTGCCAGAACCAGCGCGACCGCGCCAAAGATGGTCAGCAACAGCATGTTGAAGCTCGCGCGAGCTGTGGAGCGCCCCATCACCTCGTCCATGGTTCGGATATGCGCCACCGGAAATCCTCCGCTAGCCAAACGCAGTTGCTCAGTAGCCGCGGCGATAACCTGGTATGGGTCGCCGTGGGTTCGCACCACCCAAATGAGCGGTTGAGCATTGTTATATACGGCAGTGTAGGGGTCCGGAACCTGCGCCAGCGGCACGATCATCATCGGATCTGGAACCTGGCCCAGGCCGGTGTTATGTGTGTCGCCGACGACACCCACAATCTCGCGCACTGTCTCTGTCTCAAACTCGGGTCCCAATGCCTTCCCTATCAAGACGTGTTGGCCCACAGGGTCTGCGTGCGGCCAGAATTTGTCTGCCAATGCCTGATTGATGAGCGCCACTCCCGGTGCGGCGGCGGTATCGTTTTCCGTGATGTCGCGTCCCCTCAGGATGGGAATCTTGAAGAGGCTCAGGTAACCAGGGGAAATGCTCATCCATCGGCTACCGCAACAGTCTCTGTTGACCGGCCGTCCGACGATTTGGAACGGCAGTCCGTCTCCGACGTCGATCGGCAGCCAGAAGGCGGCGGCCGAAGCCTCCACGCCGGGGATTGCACTTAGCCGGTCGCGCCCCTCCCGCGAGAGCTTGGCGACGCCCGCAGTCTTCTGATAGCGGTCGCCGTTAAGCGACATCTCCATGGTAAGAACGTTGTGAGAATCGAAGCCCGGACCCACACCGTGCAGAGCGACCATCGTGCGGATAAGAAGCGCCGCGCCGATCAACAGTACCAGTGCGAGCGAAACCTCGCTGATAACCAGCACTGAACGGGTCTTGCCTTGCCGGAATCCAGTTCCGGAGCGGTTGCTGCTCTCCTTCAAAGTGGAGTTGAGGTCGGTGCGGGAAGAGCTGAGCGCAGGAAAGAATCCAAAGAGAATGCCCGTAAGCAGCGAAATGGTGAGGGTGAAAGTAAGTAAGCGCCAATCGATGCCGATGGCAGAGCCGTTCTCGCCGATGTGGGGAAGACCTGCGGGGCTGACGGCCAGCAGAGCACGCACACCAACAAAACCGAGAGCCACGCCAAGAATGCCACCGACGAAGGAGAGAATGATACTCTCTGTGAGCAGTTGTCGAACGATGCACGCGCGGCCGGCTCCAAGAGCGGCGCGGATGGCGAATTCGCGCTTGCGTCCCGTGGCGCGCACCAGCAGCAGATTGGCAACATTGGCACACGCGATCAGCAGCACCAGGCTGACCGCCCCCAGCAACACCAGGAGCGAATTGCGCACACCGCCCACGATCGAGTCGCGCAACGGTTCAACGGCAAATTGACGTCGTGGATTGGTACGGGGGAAGTCGCGGTGATACTGCGGCGCCGCGGCCATCAATTGAGCGTTGGCCTGTGCCACCGTGACGCCGGGCTTGAGCATTCCTGCCACCAGAAAGTAGTGGTTCTGGTCTTCGCTGACGGGTGGAAACTGAAACGGCAACCAGATGTCCGCCTCCGGGTCGAAAACAAAATCTTTTCCGACCACACCCACAATCGTGTAAGGCTCGTTGCCCAACGAGAGCGATTTTCCCACTATCGCTGCATCGCCGCCGAACCTCCGCTGCCACAGGCCGTAACTCAACACCACCACCTTGCCGCCATGCGGCAAATCTTCTTGCTGCGTGAAAGCGCGTCCCAGTATCAACGGTGCCCCGAAGAGGCGGAAAAAACCCTCAGTAACGTGAATGCCACGGACTTGCTCGGGGCGTTCGCCGGTGAGGTTGAAGCCGGGGCCCGCAAAGTCGTAAGCAGCAACCTCCTTGAAGACACTGGTCTGCCGCTGATAGAAGTGAAACTCGGGAATGGACGTAATGTTGTTGAGAAGAGAGTTGGGGTACAGAAACTGGACGATGCGGTCGGCGTCGGGGTAGGTGAGCGGCTTGAGCAGAACCGTATTCACGACAGAGAAGATCGCTGTGTTAGCTCCGATACCGAGAGCGAGGGTAAGCACCGCGATGAAGGCAAATCCCGGCGAATTACGCAGTTGGCGCAGCGCGTAGCTTATGTCCCTCTCTAGGGTCCGCAACAGCATAGCTAGGACTCCACTTCTTCGAACTTCTTGAGATCTGACTTTGGAACCGGAATGCCCGACTGTGTTTGTGAACCTGTAGTTCTTGGTCCCCAAACCATTGCTGGAGCGCCGGCAAGCACTCGCATTGTGGCCTGTTGCGTAAGAATCATGTTCCGCCCGCTTCAGGGAGCAGTTCCATCCTGGCTCTGACGCTCACAACAACCGGCAATCTCGTCATCCACGAGCTCCGTGTCCATTCCCAGCAAGCAATGCCGGTTACACTCGCGGATACAGTTCTCGATTGGATGATCATCGCCCACTCACATCTGTCGGTCACGTGGCCAAATCTGCGCATTTTATAACGCGTCTCCCAGTTCTCTCTTGCGGCTGCCGCAGGAAACACAAGAGACATCGCACACTCCCGGATCGAGTCAATGAATGAACCCGCGTCACCCAGGCTATTCGCATAAGGGTCGCTCTATGTGATCGTTTCTGTCAATAAAAATCGCAATATACGAGTGATATGTTGACATTCAACCATTGCGTCCTTTAAAATCCCCCGTCGGCACACATTTTAGCCAAACCACGAAAGACCAGTTCGTCGCGGTCATCCACTCGGAACTGAGCATCGCAAACGGGACCGGCCTGTCTCTCATTTCGCCCTGGCCAGAAAGGGAGATCTTGCAAAGATGGAAAGACGAAAAGTCATTAAGGGAATGGCGGCTGCCGCTGGCGTCATTTGTGCTCGACCTCGCATCTGGGCTCTTGACCAGGATCAGTCCTCGACAGGGAAGTCAAGTTTCGCCGTGCCGATCCGTGGAGTGGCGAATCATGACGGAAAATTTGTCCAACCGATCCAGCTGACAATAGAGCACGCTGGAACCGACGCGCCCTTTATCGTACGCATCGACCGCGAAGAAGTTGATCGTCGCGTGCTGTCTTCGGGCAGCCATACGTTTAACGTTTATGTCGATGCGGTTGAAACAGCGAGGCAGGCGCTCATCGAGTATGAAATCGCCGGCAAGTCGGAGTCGGCGGAGGTTCGCATCGAACCGGTCCGCAAAGTGCAAATCTTTATCCTGCCCCACTCCCATCACGATCTCGGATACACCGATCTTCAAAAGAACGTTGAAGAAAAGCAAATGGCAAATATTTCCAAGGGAATCGAACTGGCCCGGAACACGGCCAACTATCCGCCCGGAGCTCGATTCGTTTGGAACCTCGAGGTCCTTTGGGGTGCGGATTGGTTCATGCGAACGAAGACCGAGCCGGAGCGTGAGGAATTCATCAGCGCCGTGAAGAAGGGCTGGGTCGGGCTCAATGGTATGTATGCCAACGAGCTCACCGGCCTTTGCCGGCCAGAAGAACTTCTGCAATTGTTTCGTTACGGAACCGAATTAGGCAATCAGTGCGGGGTCCGCGTTGACGCCGCCATGATCAGCGATGTTCCCGGGTATACCTGGGGAACGGTTTCCGCGATGGCGCAAGCAGGCATCCGATACTTCTCGGCTGCGCCCAATTTCTTCGACCGCATTGGGACCTTTATGGTCGAGTGGCAAGATAAACCGTTCTGGTGGGTCTCGCCCTCAGGCAACGAGAGAGTCCTCTTCTGGGTTCCGTGGACAGGCTATGCGATGTCGCACATCATGAAGCTGGACACCGCGTGGGTCAACAAGTATCAAGCAAGACTGGATGAAGTAGGCTTTCCATATCAAATCTCCTATATTCGATGGTCGGGACATGGCGACAACGCCGTACCTGATCCGGATATTTGCGAGTTCGTGAAAAAATGGAATGAGGAATACGAATGGCCGCGCTTCACTATTTCCGCAACGAGCGATGCGTTTGCAGCATTTGAAAAACAGTATGGTCATCAACTGCCGGAGTACAAAGGAGACCTGACTCCTTACTGGGAAGATGGAGCCGGGTCGTCGGCATTGGAGACGGGGATGAACCGCGGAGCAGCCGAGCGCCTGACGCAAGCTGCAACACTCTCTTCGATCCTTGCACCTCAAAGTTACAAGAATGCCGATTTTAACGAGGCCTGGAGAAATGTGTTGCTGTACTCGGAACACACATGGGGTGCATGGAACAGTGTGTCGGATTCCGAGAATCCATTTGTGACGCAACAGTGGCAAGTTAAGCGACAATTCGCAGTAGATGCTGAGAGTGAATCGAAAAGTCTTCTCGATGGCGTGCTCGGCGCGTATACAAGCCAGAGGGATAGCGCAGAGATCTCTGCAGGACAGGGTCTGTTTCTCTGCCAGGCGGGCGAAAGCCTTACGGCCAGCGCCAGCGCTGACGAGTCGGGCGAAGGGAGCAATGTGGGCTACTCGGCGCTGCCGGCCTCCTACCCAAACGGCGAGTTCTACCAGCAGTTTGGGATTGGGCTCTCGTAATCGATCACATCCACAAGCCGCGAATGCGTAGCGGAAATGGGTATGCACAGGCAGCTTCCATTCCGATAGCACCTTCACCA
>JASHVE010000350.1 GCA_030039675.1 Acidobacteriaceae bacterium
GGGAGCGATAACAACACCTATCAGGCGGTCATTCAACTGAACGTGAAACTTTAGACCCCCGGGCATTCGCGGAAAAATCCCCTCAACACCGCGAAGCGCCTGGAAAGGTCAAGCATTTGTCGAGGTAGACCGATGAAACAAACCGCTTTTAAGCTGCTGCTCCTCGCCAGTATCTCCACTGTGAGCGCAATGGCGCAGATCAACTGTGCCACCGGCCCTGCTTCGTCCAAGCTCGTCTGCGAATTCCCATTCGCGGCCATCCAGTTCGCGCAAGGCTCGGCAGTGGGTGCCTCGAGCAACGGAATCTCATCAGCGCAACTACTGGCGAGCAGCATCAACATCGGCATCGCCACTCAGGTAAGCCAGCTCCCCCTGGCCAGTGCCTCTGCTGGAACCGTGGAGGTCTACAAGGCCGGCGTTCCGGAGACATTTAACAATCTGGGCCCCATCCTCACAGATCGCGCCCAGACTATCGGTAAGCACAAATTTTTCCTCGGTGTTACGGCCAGCCAATTTGTCTTCACAGACATCGACGGAACCTCTCTCAACAAACTGCCCTTCGCCTTTGCTGCAACAGCTTACGTGCCTGGCACACAGACCGTGGCCAGCACGACCTACACCACTGAGAACACGCTCCTGCATTTCAAGATTGACCAGTTCATCGCGGTGGCCACTTTCGGCTTCACCAATAAGTTCGATTTCACCGCCGTCGTTCCCACCGAGTACGTTTCGCTCAGCGCCACCACGAACAACTCCAACTCGTATGTTGTGAATGCGAACGGCACACTGGTCCTCGGTCCTTATTCCAATCCGGTGACCTTCGCGGCCGGAACAGCTAGCGGCGTTGGCGACATCACCTTTAACGGCAAAGAATCACTCTGGTCTGGTGAGCACGCCACGATAGCTGCCGCCATGAGCGTCCGCGTACCCTCCGGCGACGACCTCAACTTTCTTGGCTCCGGCGCGTGGGGCTTCAATCCTTATGTAATCTATTCGTACCTTGCGAAGGTCTCGCCCCACGCAAAGATCGGCTACCAGTGGAACACCTCCACTCAATTGAATCCGAACTATACCTCCAACGGAACCACCAACGGAAACCTCGACCTGCCGGGAGGCGTGCAATACGATGTGGGCGCCGATTGGGCCGCAGCCAAACACCTCACCTTTGCCGGCGACCTGCTCGGCAACCAGTTCCTCAACACACCCAGGCTTGTTCCCACCACCACTACCATCACCACTACGTCCGGCACCATCCCATTGAACACCAGCGTCACTGGCAATTCGAGCTATACCATTAACAACGCGAGTGCCGGCCTGAAAATTGCTGCAATCCGCGATCTGGTTCTTGCCGGCAACGTCCTCTTCCAGATCAACAACAACGGGCTGCATAGCCGGCCCACTCCGCTGGTTGGCATTTCTTACAAATTCTAACCACCCGATCGACTTTCGGTACCACCCCTCGGTTCTCACCGAAATCCGCTCTTTCGATCCGGCGCCTGCCACGCGCCGGATTTTTCGTCTTGAAACCGCCACGGGCACAGAATCACGATCTGCAACAAAACCTGCGCGGAGTGCGGCACCGCCCCTTCAATCGATTGTTACAGAAATGTTAAACTCGTCCTTCAGAGCCTGAGGAGCACACACAGCATCCCAGCCACCCAATCTGTCATGATTCTCTATCTGATGCGCCACGCCAACGCCGGAGTTTATCGCGGGAATCCGCTTCTTGACGCGAAACGCGGCCTCGTCAAAGAAGGAAAAGAACAGTGCATGTTGATGGCGCGAGTCCTCAGTGCTCTAAAGGTGCAGATTGACGTCATTGTCTCCAGTCCGCTCAAGCGCTCGCTGCAAACAGCGCAACTGGTCGGAACGGAACTTGGCTATGACGCCAAGGTAGAGATCAGCCCCGCGCTCGCGCCCAACGCCAGCTACAGCGACTTCCAAACCCTGATGGCCAGCTACGCCGACCGCGAGGGCGTCTTGGCCGTGGGCCACAACCCCAATGTCTTCCAGTTCCTAGGCCGAATGATCACCGGCAACGGGGGCGCCGCAATTCGCGTGCGCAAAGGCTCCATCGCACGCATCGACATGGATCGCCATCCACCCCGGCTGCAGTGGCTCATTGATACACGAACAGCGCGGCTCGTTTACGCCAGTGTCACAAAGAGCTCGCGTCCGAAGACCTCGCGAAAGTAATCGGTTTCTTTGCGCAGCGACCAAAGCTCCAGCTCTGCACCCGTCCTGCCCGGCTCCAGCTCGAAATAGACGCGCTTCGGATAGACCTTCACCGCTACGCGCAGCACGTCGGAGGCGCGGTCCTGATTCAGCGCTTCGGCCAACCGCAGCAGCACGATCGCGCAGTGCACACTCCTGTGCTCTTCGGCCGGAATATTCCTCAGCGCGCGGTCGCCCGGCTGCGGACGGCTCTTGCCGAGGTAGCGCGCGATTGCGGAGATGATCGTCCGCTGCAGTTGCGTATACCCGTAAATCTCCGAGCTCGAAACTATATATTGCGTGTGCCGGTGATGCCCCTGATGATTGATGAACTTCCCGGTCTCGCGCAGAATTGCGGCAGCCGCCAGCCAGCCCTCGTACTCCGGTGGCAGCTGATGCAGCATCTTCAACTCGCGGTAGAGCTGCAACGCGTGTGCGCGCACCGGCTCCGCCTGCCGGGGGTCCACGCCATAACGTCGCGCCGTCGCCAGCACGCTCTCCCACTGTTCATGCTCGAACTCGCGATGCACCTGTGCGCGAGCATCCTGCGCGGCCAGCATCTGTGCCAGGATGCCGTCTCGCAGTCCCAGCGGCGAGTAGCGAAAGCCGGCCAGCCCGAAGCTCTCCAGCAGCTCGGCAAAGACCTCCGCCCCGGCCACAATAATCTCCGCTCTGCGCGGCCCGATGCCGGGTACTGCCTCGCGCTCCGGCAAGGCCATCTTGGCCAACTTGGTTGCCAGTTTGCGCACGGTGCGCGCTGGCACTACTCCCATCGCGGACCGGTCGGCTGACTTGGAGCCGCGCGGGCTCGCCAGCTTGCCGTTTTTCGTCCCGGCCAGCCAGGCCTCGCAAAGTGCCGCTGCGGTCCCCGATGTCGCGATGACCAGTGGAACCTTGCCCGGCAGAACCCTGCGATGCGCCCTTCGTAGCTCGCGCGCGATCAGTTGCCGCATGCGTGCCAGGCCGTCGGCTGGCGCTGGATCGGTGGTAAGAAACTGCTCAGTTAAGCGCACCGCGCCCAGCGGCAGGCTGACCGTATCCTTGATTCGCTTGTGTTCCGAGAGCGTGATCTCGCAGCTTCCGCCACCCAGGTCCAGCAGCAGCACCTTCCCGCCGGATCCAGGCTCCGCGCTCGTCACGCCGAGATGGATCAGCCGTCCCTCCTCTAGGCCGGAGATGATCTCCATGTTCCAGCCTGTCTCGGCCTTCACCCATGCCTGAAACGCCGCCGCATTGCGAGCGTCGCGCATGGCCGACGTGGCCACCACGCGAATCTGATCCACGCCATGTGCCTGCACTGCCCGTTGGAAGCGCTTGAGAGCCCGCAGCGTGGCCGCCATCGCATCCGGCGACACCAGTCCCGACTCAAACACGCTTGCGCCCAACCGCGTCACCTCGCGGTCTTCGGCCAGCGTCTTCAACTGATGCGCCACCACCTTGGCGATCTTCATTCTGCAAGAGTTCGAACCAATATCAATAGCGGCAAACGTGAGCATAAAAATCGATGAATGGCTCCGGAATGAAAAAGAAGTGTCCCTCGCCAAGATACACGACTGGGGGGATTCAAGATGTATTCACACTTTCCCGGCCTGGACGAATCGCTGTGGATCTCTCCATGAGCGTGAGATTCCGAACAAAATCGGCTGTTATCCTTGAAATGATGGCCAAAATTGCGATGACCCCTGATGTGAACGCAATCTCTCGTCCGCCGCGAGCACCTTCCGCGCTGGCTTCGTGGCTGCTCATGGCGGCTGTTCTCGCCGCCGTCTATTTCGCCTCTCTGTTCACCCCGCCCCTGCTCGATGATGTCGACGCCGCGCACGCGCAAGCCGCGCAATACATCGCCGAGAGCGGCGACTGGGTCACACCAAAGATTGATGGCATCCGCTATATTGAAAAGCCGCCGTTGCCCTATTGGGCCGTCGCTGCGCTTTACCGCATCACCGGCGCCGAGAACGCCTTCACCACGCATCTGCCGAATGTCCTGGCGATCCTAGGTCTCGCCTGGCTCGCGTGGTTATGGACCCGTCGCGCATGGGGTGCGCGCGCAGGGCTCTACGCCGGCCTCGGCGTGCTCACCTCGATTGGACCCTTTCTCTTCACCCGCTTCATCATTCCCGAGGCAATCCTCTCCTTTTTCCTTCTCGCTGCGCTCTATTGCCTGCTCACAGGCCTCGAATGGAACCAGGCCTCGCGCATTTACTGGATGTGGGCCTCGGTCGCGCTGGCGCTTCTGACGAAGGGCCTCATCGCTCCCGTCTTCTTCGCCGGCGCGGCCATCCCCTACCTGCTTCTCACCGGCCAGTGGCGCCGCTGGCGCGCACTCAAGCCGTTTACCGGTCTTCTGCTCTTTCTCGCCATCGCTGTCCCCTGGCACATTCTCTGCGGGCTGCGCAACCCTGACCAGGGCCATCCCATTGGCAACCATCCCACGCTGGGCAATGTGCACGGCTTCTTTTACTTCTACTTCATCAATGAGCACGTGCTGCGCTTCTTCGGCATGCGCTATCCGCACGACTACAACAAGCTGAAAACGGTCTGGTACTGGCTCCTCCATCTCGTCTGGCTCTTCCCCTGGAGCCTGTTCCTGCCCGCAGTGGTCGTCGCGGCCTGGAAGACCCGGAGCAAATGGCTCCAGCACTTGCGCCACGACGCCGGCCAGACCGTCGACTTTTACCTTGATAACGCCCTGCGCGAAGATGTAGCCACATACGTGCTCCCGCTCAAATTCCGAGTGCGCACGATCTGGCTGCTCAGTCTCTTCATTGCCTTCACGCTGCTCTTCTTTTCCATTTCCACCAACCAGGAGTACTACACCTTCCCGGCGTGGGCACCCATTCTGATCCTTATCGCCTGCATAGTGGCCGGCATCGAGGAAAGACGTAGCGCGAACAACGGCACAGCAGCCGAAAAACCCCTGCTCTCAACAGCCTGGCTCACAGGCGCGCAAGCGGCCTTCGCGGTCGTCGGCCTGCTCTCGGCCGCCGCACTCGGCTGGGGCCTATGGTCATCGCGCAAGCTGCCCTATGTCGCCGATATCGGTACCCTCCTCGCCCATCGCAATGTGGCCGATTACACGCTCTCGATGTCCCATCTCTTCGATCTCACCGGCCCATCTTTTGCCGCCCTGCGCCTGCCAGCCGGTCTCGCTGCCGTCGCACTGCTCATCGGACCCGCAATCGGCTGGCTGCTACGCATCAAGGGCAAACATCTCGCCGCTACCGTCAGCCTCGCACTCACGTTGACCGTGTTTTTCATCGCTGCGCACATCGCATTCAACCGCTTCGAGCCAATGCTCAGCTCCAAGCAGATGGCCGACGCGATTAAGACCGACGGCACCCCTGCCGACACCTTCATCATCTACGGCGAGCAGTCTGCCGCCTCGTCCATCATCTTTTACACCCGCAGCTTTTTCCACAACCGGCCGGCGCTGCTCGTGCTGCCGCGCTGCGGGCAGCACGGCGAAGGCACCACACTGCTCTGGGGCTCCTGCTATCCGGACGCACCCGATATCTTCCTGAGCCAGGATCAGCTTTCTGGAATGTGGGGGAAGGGCGAGCGCAAATGGCTCTTCGCCCAAGACACTGATCGCTCCACGGTGGAGCAACTGCTTGCGGGCCGGCTCTACCCCGTCCTACCTCTCGCCGACAAGGAACTCTGGACCGATCGGCCGCTGACAAAATAACAGCCCTTCGCCTTCAAGGACGAAACGGGTAGGTCCCCCACCGTGCGATCACATCTTCCACATCCTCACGGCGGACCACGTTCGACGGAGCATCCTCGATGGCATACTTCTCCCGAAGCACGCGCAGGTTTTCTCTTTCCTTCTTCTCTTCGTCCGAGTAGAACCTGGCCTTCTCGAATTCATGGTTGGCAATTGCCGAGTCAAAGCGGCGCATGATGAATTCAATCCGCTTCTGCACCTCCGCAATCTCCGCCGGCTGCGCGCCCTGGCGCAGCTTGACCCGTGCGGCCGCTGCATCCAGTAGGTCAAGCGCCTTGCCGGGCAGGACTCGTTCGGGGAAGTACCGGCTCTCCGATTGCACTGCTGCTTGAAGTGCTTCCTCGGAATAACTCACCTCATGCAGCTTCTCGTATCTACCCTTGTGCGCCTCCAAAACCTTGACCGTATCTTCTTCGTTGAGAGGTCGAACGTAGATTGGATGAAAGCTGTCGTCGAGCCACGGAGCCGCTCGAACGCACGCCTCATAGTCACCGGGAGTACTCGTGGCGATGCACCGGACTTTGCCTTGCAGCGGAGACGATTTAAGAATCCCCGTTGCATTCGTCAGCCCGAAGAATTCCGAAGCCGGCGACAACAGAGAACGCAACTCGCCGATAAAGAAGATTGCGGAAGCAGCGCTCTCCGCAATTGCCTTCATGGCGAGATGCAGTTCTTCCCGCGACTGCCCTCTCGCCGACTCGCGAGCGCGTTGCACGTCAAAGACGAAGATCCGCTGTTCCGCGAGAGGAGGCGGCACCGCTCCGTCGGCGATGCGCTGCGCTAGAGCCTCAACGATCGCAGCTTTCCCCGCGCCGCGTGCCCCGATCAACAATGGGTTCCCCCGCCGCCGGTAGCCCAGCACCTCAATGATTCCCTCAAGCTCCTCGCTTCGACCAACCGTCGCGGTCAGTTCCCCGTCCATCGCGGCCTGCGTCAGATCGCGGCTGAACTCAACCGATGATGGAGTTCCGGACGCAACGGCACCGAGTCTCGCGCCATGACCTTCCAGCGGGTTCGGCACGCGCGCTATTTCCTCGCGCACCTTTTCGAGTTGCAGCCCCCGCTCCTGCAGAATCTGTGCACCGAAGCAGCCTTCCTCGCGCAGCAAACCCAGCAGCAGATGCTCCGTGCCGATGTGCTTGTGGCCCAACCGTTCGGCTTCTTCGGCCGCGTAGGCCAGCACCCGCTTGGATTCATTCGAAACCGGCAGGTCCACACTGGTCGCGACCTTTTCACGGACAACGGTATGCGCCTCAATCTGCTTCCGGATCGACTCCGCCGAGCCCTGCGAGCGCAGAAAGCGGTTGGTCAGCGCCTTGTCTTCGCGCAACAGGCCCATCACCAGATGTTCCGTTTCAATATAGGGCGACCCGAACTGGCTGGCCTCATAGCGCGCAAAGAAAATGACGCGGCGCGCCTTTTCCGTGTATCTCTCGAACATCCGGAAGGTACTCCTTTTCTGACGCTCGGAAATCGATAGGGCAGATTGTCTAACGCCAGTCTACCGCGCCGGTCGCATCTTACCTCCACGCAGCAGCTCATATTCATGCCCGCGCCATAACACGCGCCGGCCCAGATAGCTCGCCGACCAGAACCCAAAGCCCATCAGATCGCGCAGCGGATACAGCACCAGTAATCCAAACCAACTCGCATCGCGCACCACCAGTCGGCCCACACCGATCGCCAACGCCCAACGCGTCACCACGCTCCAGCCGAAAAGCGTGAGGCCAATCCACGCGTGCCCCATCTGCGCCGCTGCAACCCACGCCGCAATGCCAAAGGGCACACTGAAGGTGAGCGCCGTGCCAAGGTGCCCTTTGGGCCGTGAGAAGCGTGTCGACTTCATCCAGCGCACCTGGTGCTTCAGCGAGTCGACAAAACTCGAATTCAGTACCATGTGATCGATCACGTGATGGCTCAACACCACCTTCTCTCCCAGCTTGAAAATCTCATTACCCAGTACAAAATCGTCGGCGCAGTAATCGGCCGTCACCCGGAATCCGCCCATTCGCCGGATCGCCTCGCGCCGGAAGGCCATCGTCGGCCCCAGCACAAACTGCATGCCTTCCAGCCGGCGCGCCACCAGCACGCCGGCCGTCATCTCTACGCTCATACCCACCGCTTCCAGTCGCGCCCACAAGCTGCCCCAAAATCGGTCTTGGGCCGCCACGCCGCGATAGGGACAGCACATAGCTCCCACGCTCGCGTCGGCAAAGGGCAGGGCAACCGCGCGCAGATAGTTCGGCGTCACGCGCACGTCACTATCACTGATCACCAGAATCTCGTGGGCCGCCGCCGCCTCCATTAGTTCCATCGACGCAGCCTTGGCGTTGATATACCCCGGCTCGCCGGTGGTGAGAAATTTCACCGGCACGCGAGGGTAGCGCGCAGCTACGCGGCGCGCCGTCTCCAGGCCGGGATCGTTTTCCCACCGCGCACAAAAGAGAATTTCGTATTCGGGATAGTCCTGCTGGAAGAATGTTTCGAGATTTGCCTCAAGCCCCGGCTCCGCGCCATGCACCGGCTTGAGCAGGCTCAACGGCGGTGCGAACTGCCCCGCTGCCGCCCGCGCGCCTAGCGACTGCCGCTCGCGCAAGTATTCCCGCACAGCCGCCAGCACCATGGCGGCAAAGGCCGTGGATGTCACTAGCCCCAAACAGGCCAGCCCAAGAACAACGAACGACATACTTGTTCCAGCATACCCGCCGCCCGGAGCCCCAAGGCCGCGCTGAGATTCGCCTTAGGTGCGATCCGCCGTCTTGCGTCCTGCGGCCGGCCGCGGCACGACCACCGGCCTGTGCATAGGCACAATCGCTCCGGCAGAACCCGGTGCAGCTTGCTGGAACCGCGTCAGCATCTCCGAACGCACGTACTCCACAAAGCTCTGCATCTGCCGGTTCATCTCTTCCATGCGTTCCCGCATCTGCAGAATGATTGCAATCCCGGCTATATTGACGCCAAGATCGCGCGCCAGGTTGAGGATGAATTCGAGCCGCTCCAGGTCTTCGTCCGTATAAAGCCGCGTGTTACCCTCGGTGCGCGAAGGCTTTAGCAGCCCCTCCCGCTCATAGAGCCTGAGCGTCTGCGGATGAATCTCATACATCTCGGCCACTGCCGAGATCATATAGGCGCCTTTGGATTTGCGTTTGGCAGTCATCGTTCGTCATCCCAAGCAAGCTGAATTTACCGCATACCCAATTAATTCCTGATACAAGCGAACGGCAAACCAGTTTCGGTGTTTCTGTTCCCTACTTCCTATTCCCTGGTCCCTGCTTTCACAGCTTCTCAAACAGCGCCGTGCGCGGATCCTGCGGATTAAGCTTCCCCAGCTCGCGCATGATCTCGCGGCTACGCTCGTCGTTCAGGTGCGGCACCGCCACCTGCACCGTTACGATCTGGTCGCCGCGCTGCTCCGGATGCTGCGCATTTTCCACCCCGCGTTCCCGCATCCGCAGTTTCTGGCCGCTCTGCGTGCCCGGCGGAATCTTCAGTTGCGCACGGCCGTCGATCGTCGGCACTTCCACCTTCGCGCCCAGAGAGGCTTCCGGCACCGTCACCGGCACCATCACCTGAATATCGTCGCCGACCCGCGTAAACACCGGATGCGCTCCCGTGCGCACGATCAGGAACAGGTCGCCCGCCGGCCCGCCGTTCACACCAGCATTGCCCTTGCCCTGCAGCCGGATGCGTTGCCCATCCCGCGTTCCCGGCTTGATGCGAAACTCCACGGTCTCCGGCTTGCTCACCGTGCCCTCGCCGTGGCAGGTCGGGCATGCATTCGAGATGCGCCCTGTTCCATTGCAGCGCGGGCAGGGAATGTTGAACTTCATCCGCCCGCCCATCTGTGTCACCTGTCCCGAGCCGTTGCATTCCGGGCACGGCATCGGACCACCTGTGAAAGCCTGGCCATGGCAGGTCGGGCAGGTCTCCTGGCGATGAATCTGGATACGCGTCTGTCCGCCGCGGATCGCCGTCCAGAAGTCCACCGTCGCCTGGTACTCAAGATCGGTGCCCGGTTGCGGCCCATGCGGCCGCTCCGGGTGCTGCGCTCCCGAAAAGATACCAGAAAAAATGTCCTTGAAGCTGCCCCATCCCGAAGAGCCTGTGCCTGGTTGGCCACCGCCCGCGCCAGTAAACCCTGAGAAGTCAAAACCGTCGAAATCCACGCGGCCGGTCCCGCCCGCGGCCTGCTGCCGCGCATACGCTTCCGCCTGCGCCGGGTCGATCTGGTCCGAATAGAAGCCGAGCTGATCATAGACCTTCCGCTTCTTCTCGTCGCTTAGAATATCGTTGGCCTCAGAGATCTCCTTGAACTTTTCCTCAGCCTTCTTATCTCCCGGATTCACATCGGGATGATATTTGCGCGCAGCTTTCCGGAAGGCCTTGCGGATCTCCTCCTGCGTGGCCGTCTTTTTCACGCCCAGAATGGCGTAATAATCTTTGTTCGCTGTTGTAGCCATCTGTCTTTTGCTAAACCCTCACTCACGTCCAGAGTCGAAAGTTCGTATCATCAATTTGCTGTCATCCTGAGCGGAGTTTGCCGCGCTTTATGCGGCAAACGGAGTCGAAGGACCTGCGGTTGTTTTTCGGCTTCGCTGCTTGCACCCAAACTTGCCCTCTCAGCCTCCTGCCGCGATCTCCTGGAGGCGTTCATAGAACCTTTTGCCCTCTGGAAGAAGGGCATATGGCGCCTCCTCTGGAGAATTCGAGGTTCCCCTCGCGGGGAACGCAGCAACAAAACCAAAGGCGGCGAGCCTGGAGTACGATCCGACGTGGTCGCGGTAACTCAGCCTTCCTTCCCTGAACGCAATGTGGTTTTCGATGGTCCGCTGCTGCCAATAGGCTCGAACGTTGTCAGGCCATTGCATCGGAGATTTCTCCGCATCAGCGAGAATTTTCGACTGGCCGGAGCACAGCGCCCCTAACTCAAGAATGTCCTTCTCTGTTAGCTCGACGGCAGCTCGCATCATGTCGTCGACGCTGTCTAACCCCAGATCGTTGTCCTTCACTCCGTTTGCCAGAATGAGCGCCAGCCTCTTTAGTCGGTCCTGTTGTGTGGTCCGCAGGGCCTGAAGCGATGCGCTGGCCATCGCATTCCGAAAATCCTCACTTTCCAGTCGCCGCTTTATATCTTCGATGGCCGTGCCGTGTTCCCTCAAAACGTTCTCAACCCGGTTGAGTGCATCTTCGGTCGCCTGCCCCAGCGATTCAAGATTCTCATTAACCTTCGAAGCTCCAAGCCTTCGAAACCACTCGACAATCCCCATTCCAGCGACGACAGAGCCAGCCACAGCCAAGCCCGCTGGTCCACCAGCCACGAGCGACGTACCGAGGGCCACAGCAGCGCTCGCGACGGAAGCTCCCGATTCAAATGCTCCGCCTACGGCGGACTGCGAAAGCTCCTCGTACTGCCGCTGCTGATTAACGGCAGAAATCTCGTTGCCCGTGATTCCCATGGGCTCGCCCCCATTTCTAAGAAGGAGCAACCGCAGATCCTTCGACTTCGGTCGCTATGCGACCTTCGCTCAGGATGACAACCTTTGAATCACCAATAACTCGGGGTGAACAGCACTGCCGCCCACCCCGCAGACTTACTAACTCCGCTAGCACCGCGAAAGACGCTAGCTCCGCTTACTTCTTTTCGTCAACGTCCACGTACTCGGCGTCGATCACGCCTTCGTCCTTCTTCTGCTCGCCGGCCCCGGCGCTTGCTCCGTCTGGAGGGGCACCCTGCGCGGCAGCCGCATTCGCCTTATACAACACCTCGGCCAGCTTGTGGCTTGCCTGAGTCAGTTTTTCGTGTGCCGCACGCAGGTCCTTCGCCGAAGCTCCGCTTTCCAGCGCCTTTTTCGCGTCGGCCAGCGCGGTCTCGACCTCGGTCTTGTCCGCCGCCTGCACCTTCTCTCCGGATTCTTTCAACATCTTCTCGATGTTGTAGACCATGCCGTCGAGCTGGTTGCGGGCTTCGATCTCCTCGCGCTTCTCCTTGTCCTCGGAGGCGTGCGCTTCGGCCTCCTTGGCCATTTTCTCGACCTCGTCCTTGCTCAGGCCCGAGCTCGATGTGATGGTGATGCGCGTGTCCTTGCCGGTGGCGTTGTCCTTCGCCGTCACGTTCAGGATGCCGTTGGCGTCAATGTCAAACGTCACCTCGATCTGCGGCACACCGCGCGGCGCCGGAGGAATCCCCGCCAGCTTGAACTTGCCCAGCGTCCGGTTCTGCCCGGCCATGGGCCGCTCGCCCTGCAGCACGTGCACCTCCACCTCGGTCTGCGAATCGGCCGCCGTCGAGAAGGTCTCCGTCTTCTTCGTCGGGATGGTCGTGTTGCGCGGGATCATCGGCGTCGCCACACCACCCAGCGTCTCGATGGCCAGCGTCAGCGGTGTCACGTCCAGCAGCAGCAGGTCCTTCACCTCGCCGGCCAGCACGCCCGCCTGCACCGCAGCGCCTACAGCAACCACCTCATCGGGGTTCACACCGCGATGGGGCTCCTTGCCGAAGAGCTGCTTCACCAGCTCCTGGATTTTGGGCATGCGCGTCTGGCCGCCAACCAGAACCACCTCGTCGATGTCCTTCGCTGTCACGCCGGCGTCGGCCATCGCCTTCTTGCAGGGCTCGAGTGAACGCTCTAGAAGATCGTTGACCATCTGCTCCAGTTTGGCGCGCGTCAGCTTG
>JASHVE010000351.1 GCA_030039675.1 Acidobacteriaceae bacterium
TCCGGCAAGCTCATCTGCTTCGAACAGGGCATGCGCTTTCTCACCGATTACCTCGCGGGCGACCAGTATTACAAGGTGCATCGCGCGAGCCAGAATCTCGACCGCTGCCGCACGCAGTTCAAGCTGGTCGCCTCGATCGGAGCGCAGGAAGCGGAGATGGAGCGGCTCGTGCGGTCGATCGATTAACACTGCAAGAACCGAAAGAGTTCTGGATGAGCGCTCTTTGAAGTGCGAAGGAAGAGAGAATCTCTCTGAAACGCGAGAAGTGTCAGGGCGCGACCTCAGTCGTGCCGAAAGCCGAGCAGAACCAACAGGGCTTGCGCGCACGCGCAGAATCGGGAAAAACCGAACGGCGCTTCAAAAAATTTCAACATGCGTTTTTCGTCTCGCTGGTGAATTGGGAGTATATTGATTCCGGGAGTGCGGCCCAGCTGAAGCTACTTCGCACGCGATAATCGTTGGATTCGCTGCTTGCGGTCCAATCGGACAAAGCAGTGAAATGCAAGCTGTTTTCCCAGTTGCCTGGAGCTTGAAAAGAGAAAGAGATTGCGTCTGCGCTCAATTCGCGGGCTGAAACTCGAACCGGTTGTAAGGCGTTGCAGCGAGCTTTGGCGCCAGCGAAAAGAGCACCGGCCGAGGCGCCTGCGAGGCTTTTCACAGACGTTGCGGCAGAGAGCCGGGCGGCGCACGGCATGGATTCTTTTCTTACGGCTTGATCGCTCCAGCTATAGCGGAATTCGAGCAGATGCGCCGAAAGTTAAATCCGTGAAGTGGTTTTTCATCAAGAAAGAGCCACGTTGCACGCACGCCGAGTGGGCACGGTTGCTCGGATTCCGCTCTAACCACTGAACTCACGAACGGTCCCGTGCATACGGGCGATCGACGTTGAGTGGTAAAGCGCGCGCCTTTTTGCCCCTGTTTTCTCGATTATCGTCCGGCGCTCGCTTTTCCATTTCGAGCCGTCTCCACCCGGTGTCCGGGCACGCCGCGCAAATCTTCCGCAGATCATTTCATCGACAAACCCGATCCTAACCCCCGACAAGGAGCTGAACATGTCGACCTCCAAGAAGATTTCTCTCAAAGGCACCGAGCACGTGACGATGCCCGGCGCACGCGCAATCGGACCCAGCGATCCGCATCAGCTGATTGAAATCTCGATCATCCTGAAAAATCGCACTACCCTGCCGAAACCCGGAGAGCAGGACCGCTTCCTGAGCCACACCGAGCTTGCCAGAACCTATGGTGCAGACCCCGCACACGTAGACCGGATCCGGCAGTTTGCCCGCGACCACAATCTGCAGATGCTGGAGCGCGGCGACGAAGTGCTGCGCCGCACCGTTACTCTTGCGGGAACGGCTGCAGCGATGGAGAAGGCCTTCTCTATCGAGCTGACTGAATTCGAATACGAGCACGGCAGTTATCGCGGGTATACCGGCGCCATTCAGATGCCCGAGGAGCTGGCTTCCATCGTCACCGGCGTCTTCGGCCTGGACGACCGGCCCGTGGCTCATCCGCACTTCCGCTATCGCAGTACCGGCCGCGCCTTCGGCACCCGCAGCTCCAACGTCTCGTATAACCCCACGCAGGTGGCCCGGCTCTACAACTTCCCGCAGGATGCAAACGGCGCCGGACAGACCATCGGAATTCTCGAGTTGGGCGGCGGCTATCGCCCGGCCGACCTTCGCGATTACTTCCAGTCTCAGGGACTGCAGGCGCCGCAGGTCAAGACCGTCTCTGTGGATCACGCGCAGAATCGCCCGACCAGCGCGCAGAGTGCCGATGGCGAGGTGATGCTCGACATCGAGGTTGCCGCATCGGTGGCGCAGGGAGCGGCGATCGCCGTCTACTTTGCGCCGAACACCGCGCGCGGATTCCAGGACGCGCTGAGTACAGCGATTCACGACCAGCTCAACAAGCCGTGCGCGGTCTCCATCAGCTGGGGCGGAGCCGAGTCCACCTGGTCGGCGCAGTCGATGGCCAACCTCGATCAGGTGGCGCAGGAAGCGGCCCTGCTGGGCATCACCATCACGGTGGCCGCGGGCGACAACGGCTCAAGCGACGGCGTCAACGACGGCAAGAACCACGTAGACTTCCCCGCATCGAGCCCACACGTGCTGGCGGTGGGCGGCACGCGGCTTGTAGCTTCGAACGGCGCCATCGAAAGCGAGACGGTGTGGAACGACGGCCCGCAGGGCGGGGCCACCGGAGGCGGCTACAGCACGACCTTCGCGCGTCCCGGCTGGCAGGCTGCCGACGTGACGCAGACGGGCCGCGGCGTGCCCGATGTGGCCGGCGATGCCGATCCGGAAACCGGCTACAACGTGCTCGTCGATGGGCAGCAGATGGTGATTGGTGGGACGAGCGCGGCGGCTCCGCTGTGGGCCGGCCTCATCGTTTTGCTCAACCAGAAACTCAACCGCCGTTTGGGATTCGTGAACCCCGCGCTCTACGGTATCGATCAGACACGCGGCTTCCGCGATATCACCATGGGCAACAATGGCGCCTATTCGGCAACCTACGGCTGGGATCCTGTCACTGGCCTCGGCACTCCGATGGGCACGTCGCTGGGACAGGCTCTGCAGGGCACAGCCGCCGCCGTGCCGACGCAGGTGCAGAGAAAAGAGAGCGCGCACGCCGCTGCATCGCGGTGAAATGTGCAGAAACGCACAAAGGCCATCCCGCAAGGGATGGCCTTTGTGTCTTTGAAGAATCATGAGGACTACAGCGGTTTCACAGTTGCTATATCCCGAAGCCACTGCTGCAAAGTGGCATTTTCCTCAAGAAAATGCCACCTTCCGCGGCTTCGGCAAGGGCACATCAACTGTGGAACCGCTCGAAGCTGTCCGAAAAGCTGTTCAATTGCGTCCGGCCGCGGCCCGTTTCGCTTCCTTATCCCGATGGGATATCGTTTCTGGGGAAGAGGATTCGATGCGAGCCGCCCAACTCACCGCCGCACTGACCTTCCGGCTGGCCGACATGCCGATTGAAGATCCCGGACCAGGCGAAGTTCAGGTGCGGGTTGAGGCAGTGGGCGTCTGTGGATCCGATCTCCACGCCTACAGCGAGGGCGGAGTCGGCGGCATGCCGAATGCTTACCCGATGCTGCTGGGGCACGAGCCCGCCGGAACGATCGTAAAGACGGGCGTGGGCGTGAAAGGGCTTACGGCAGGCGACCGCGGGGCGCTTGAGCCGGCGCTCTATTGCTATCACTGCGAGTTCTGTTTGAGCGGGCACCATAACGTGTGCGCGAACATTCGCTTTCTCAGCACGCCGCACAACCCCGGTTTTTTTCGCGAGCTGGTCAACTTGCCGGTCGCGAACTTTCGCCCCATCCCCATCGGGATGTCGTTCGGCGAAGCGACTCTCGCCGAACCGCTCGCGATTGCGATCCATTCCCTCCGGCTCGTGTCCATCTATCCGGATGAAACGGTTCTGGTCATCGGCGCAGGCCCCATCGGGCTGATGACCATTGCGGCGTTGCGGGCTGCCGGTGCAGGACGCATCTGGGCCGTGGAGCCGCTGGCCCACCGCCGCGAACTGGCGCGGGGCATGGGAGCGGACGCAGTGCTTGAGCCTGGCGACGCTGCAGAGGAGATCCTCAACGCCACAGCGCAGCGTGGTGTGGACTGTGCCATCGACTGCGCGGCTGGAGATGATACCACCAACCAGGCGCTTCACCTCACCCGCAATGCCGGCCGCATCGCGATTACGGGGATTCATCGCACGGCGCTGGTATCAGTGGACGCATCAGCGATGCGGCGCAAGGAGCTGACCCTCTTCAACGTTCGGCGATCGAACCACGAGACGCAGGAGGCTCTGGACCTGTTGGAGGCGCACGCCGCATGGTTTGCGCCGGTGCTCACGCACGCCCGGCCGATTGAACAGATCGATGAAGCATTCGATATCGCAAACCATTATCGCGACGGCGTGGGGAAGATGATCGTCAGGCCGTAAGGCTGAACGGAACTCCTGAAGGAATTGCAGCAAACAAAAAAGCCATGTCCGAAGACATGGCTTTTTGAAGAATTATGCCGGCGATCACCTAATCTCCCACACAGTCGCCCGTGCAGTACCATCGGCCCAGCGAGGCTTAACTTCCGTGTTCGGGATGGGAACGGGTGATCCCTCGCAGTATGGTCACCGGCAAGCTTGGATGGCGCTTGGCGGATGGTTGTCCGCAGCCTGTCGCGACATCTGCTTGTCCCGGATTAGTTCTCCCGGGCCCGGCAGGAACGCGATGGGCAATCTGGCGCCAAAGAACTTCAGAAATCTCCTAGCGGTCATCCCGAACCGCAGATCCTTCGGCTCGTCCGCCTTTGGCGGACTTCGCTCAGGATGACAGTCTTGAGATGAAGCTTGGAGTGATTCACG
>JASHVE010000352.1 GCA_030039675.1 Acidobacteriaceae bacterium
ACTTCCTGCTGCGCCAGCCGGAGGTCTCCCACTGTCCGGCCTGCGGCACGCACGTGCAGAGCGACTTCCACTTCTGCCCGCAGTGCAACTTTCAGCTCACGGCCAGTTGCGGCAACTGCTTCCGCACCGTGCGCGCCACCGACCTCTATTGCACCCGCTGCGGCCATGAACTGGCCCAGGACCACACGCCCGCCCGCCTCCGCGTGCTCAGCAGCGACTAGTGACCGCACTTTCCGGAAGAGCGACGAATGAGTCAAAGCGTGCTCGGCGGCGTCAAGGGCTACCTACTCGTCCGGTGGAGAACGAGATGGCCCATCGTGCTGGTAGCCCCGTTCCTCGTTGTCAGTTGGGCGATGACAGCCGATAAATACAAAGTTCACCAACAGCTTCACAGAACTGTCATTGGTGCCATGATTTTTATCGTTGTTGGAATTCTGCTTCCATTTCGGTGGGGAGGCGAAGATTGGGAAGAGCCTAAAACGCGATAGCCGCACGGTGCCATGCCGGTTACCCTGATTGACCCCCGCTCGCCGCGCTCCTTACAATCGAATTTCCGGCCCGCATGTCCATATCCGCGCTGATCATCGACGACGAACAACTGGCCCGCGACGAGCTCAAGTATCTGCTGGACTCCGTCGGCGACGTCGAAGTTATCGCCCAGGGCGCCAACGGCATTGAAGCCGTGAACCTGATCGAGGAGCACCACCCTGACCTGGTCTTCCTCGACGTCCAGATGCCCGGCCTCGACGGCTTCGCCGTCATCCAGCGCCTCGTCGAGCGCAACCGGCTCCGCAACGGCGGCGACCCCGAACCGCTGCCCCAGATCGTCTTCGCCACCGCCTACGACCAATACGCCGTCCGCGCCTTCGACGTCAACGCCGTCGATTACCTGCTCAAACCCTTTGACCGCGGCCGCGTCAGCGCCGCGGTCGAGCGCGCCCGCTCCCGCATAACCACAGGCTCGCACACCGGCGCAGACGCGCCTTCAGCTCCGCAGCCCACCAGCTCTCAGATCGACGCTTTGCTCCGCCTCCTGAACCGCACCCAGGGCTCCGAGCGCGCCGCCGCGCCCGCCAAACTCGTCGTCCAGGCCCAGAGCCGTCTGCTCCTCGTCGACCAGGCCGATATCTGCTTCGCCGCTATCGACGAAGGCGTTATCCGCATCGTCAGCCGCAGCTTCGAGGGCCAGTCCAAGTGCCGCACCCTTGAAGAGCTGCAGGAACTCCTCGACCCAGCCCGCTTCTGGCGCGCCCACCGCGGCTTTCTCGTCAACATCAACCACATCCGTGAAGTGGTGCCGTGGTTCAAGTCCAGCTACCAGCTGCGCATGAACGACAAGCAGCAGACCGAGATCCCCGTCAGCCGCGCCCAGACCAAGCGCCTCCGCGAGCTCTTCAACCTCTAAAACCGCACTCACACCAGGCACTGTCACCTTGCACGAAGGCCGCAAAGCGGCCGCAGTCGAAAGATCTCTGGTTTGCGTCCACCAAGTAAAAATTTCCTGCAGCGGGTGTTTTCTGCACACCCCCTTGTGACCTCGTCAACTGAAAGTTGCAGCGCAACAACAACTTGCGGCGTCGCCCGTTTGGACCGGCACATGCTTTTCATGAAATAGAAGTTGTCTGGAGGATCTTCATGGATAATTTCCAGTTCCCGGCCTCCACGCCGGTTGGATTCCGTTTCGTGCCTTATGTCGCGGCCGTTGTGATTGGCTGCGCAGGTATCGGCTACGCTGTGCACGAGCACCACAGTGCCCAGTCTTTGGCGGCGCAGAATCAGCAGGTCACAGCCCAGCTCAATGCCACCAACAACCAGCTCGCAACTCTCACCGCGAAAGTGAATGCACTGGTCTCAGCCAGCCAGGCCGCGCCCAGCGAGACCAAGCCCTCGCCGGCCACCCCCACCCCGGCGGCCACAGCCGGCAGCCGTCCTCACGCGGCGCATCGCGCCAGCCGTCCTGATCCGCGCTTTGCAAAGCTGCAATCGCAGCTCGACGCCCAGGGCAAGGCCATCGATGACACGCGCACTGACCTGGTGAACACGCGCACTGAGCTGACCGGCTCCATCGCCCACACCCACGACGAGCTCGTTGTGCTCGAGAAGAGAGGCGAGCGCAATTACTTCGAGTTCGACCTCACCAAGTCCAAGGACTTCAAGCGTGAAGGCCCCATCAGCGTCAGCCTGCGCAAAGCCAACACCAAGCACAGCTATGCTGATCTCGCGCTGATGGTCGACGACCGCAACCTCTCGCAGAAGCACGTCAACCTCTACCAGCCGGCGATGTTCTACGAGCCAGACAGCCCGCAGCCGGTCGAGATCGTCATCAACGACATCTCGAAGAACCACATCCACGGCTACGTCAGTGCGCCCAAGTACCGGCAGTCTGAGCTCGCTGCAATGTCCGACACCGCACCCAACTCCGCCCCCGGCGTCGATCAGGCGGCGAACCCCAGCGCGCAGCCTCCAACTCGGCAAAGGCTCCCGCTGCCCAAGCCCTCTCCCGACGAGCAATAGCTTACCCACAGCAGGCGCCCCCGAGCCTGCTTGAATGCCTCCCGCCCCAGCGACTATGCCATCGCCGGGGCGGTCGAGGCACTTTCTCCCAATTCCGCCTCCGCGAAAGCGTCGCGTGAAATTTACGTGTAGTCATCACGCCTGACCGTGTACCATCGTTCCGAAATAAATCGGTTTTCTTGAAACACACCGGGAATCCCGCGGAGGATGTTGTGCGCCTTTTCTTCAGCTTGTTTCCAGTCGTGTGGCTCGCTGCCGGTGCAACCGCTGTCTTCGCGCAAAGCACTGCCCTGCCGCCTCCGGTGACCTTCACCGCTGCTCAGGATCAACAGAACATGATGGATCAGCTCGGCATCAAGGCTTTGCGCCCCGGCCCGAGCGGCAATGAAAAAGCGCCCAATCACGCCAACTATGACGAGTCGAAGGCCAACCCATTTCCCGACATCCCCGACCCCCTCACCCTGAACGACGGCCGGAAAGTAACCACCGCGAAGATGTGGTGGGACCAGCGCCGGCCCGAGATCGTCGAGATGGAGGAAAAGTACGTCTACGGCCGCGTTCCCAAGGATGTGCCCAAGGTGACCTGGACGGTCACGGCCGTGGATCACGAAATGATCGGCTTCACGCCCGTCATCGCCAAAGATCTCATCGGCGAAGTCGATAACTCATCCTATCCGGCTATCAGCGTCAAGATTCACATGACGCTGGTGACGCCTGCCAATGCCAAAGGCCCCGTGCCGGTGCTCATGATGTTCGGCCCGGCCGGCTTTCCCAGTCCCAATGAGCCGCGCGGCGAGGAGCTGGAGCATCTGAACGACTCGATGAAGGCGCTGCTCCTCCAGCAGGACCCATCCCTCAAGCAGGTGTTCGCAGACCATCCGGCCTGGGAGCCGTTCAAGGCGAGCCCTCTTTTTCAGCCTCCACAACTCAACGCTGACGGCGATCCGCCGAACCAGTGGGAGCTTGTTGCCGCTGGCTGGGGCTTCGCCCTCTTCGATCCGGCCAGCGTGCAGGCCGATAACGGCGCCGGCCTCACGCGCGGCATCATCGGCCTCGTCAATAAGGGCCAGCCGCGCAAACCCGAGGACTGGGGCGCGCTGCGTGCATGGGCATGGGGCGCGGGCCGCGGTCTCGATTATCTCGAGACCGATCCGGCCGTCGACGCAAAGCACGTGGGCATCGACGGCGTTTCGCGGTACGGCAAAGCCACGCTGGTCACCATGGCCTTCGATCAGCGCTTCTACATGGCTCTGGTGGGCTCATCCGGCAAGGGCGGAGCCACGCTGCTGCGCCGCAACTACGGCGAGGCCGTGGAAAGCCTCACCGGCGGCGAATACTACTGGATGGCCGGCAACTTCATGAAGTACGGCGCATCGAATGCGGCCTTCGGCAGCAAAACGCCGGGCGATATCCCCGTCGACTCGAACGAGCTTATCGCACTCTGCGCCCCGCGCCTGACCTTTATCAGCTATGGCGTCCCCGAAAAAGGCGATGCTCACTGGCTCGATCACCAGGGCAGCTTCATGGCTACAGTCGATGCCGGCCGCGTCTTCGTGCTCCTCGGCGCAAAGGGCCTCGAATCCTACGGCGACTACCGCACGGCCAAAATGCCGCCCGTCAACGATGGCCCCGTTGGCGGAGAGCTCGCCTGGCGTCAGCACGATGGCGGACACACCGATGCGCCCAACATGAAGTGGTTTATCCAATGGGCCGACAAGTACATGGGCTATACCCCGCCACAATAGCAGCCGCTCCAGTCACTTTGAAGATGTGTTGAAGAAATCATCTTGCAGTTTGCAAGATGTGCGAACTATACTTCGGTCGTCTGCTGTTGAGGTAAGTTTTGCGCCGCTCGTCAGCCTGTACATCAACATCGCAGGGGGAGGAAGTTATGCGCAAAGTATGGCTGTCTATCTATATTTCTGCGCTGTGTTTCATTGGGGCCCCAACGCATTCTGCAGCGCAGGAAGTCATTCATGCGCTCACCGGTTCGGTCAGCTCCATTAATAGCAACGCGAAAACCATTACGATCTTCCAGGACAACGGCACCCAGGGCGTGTTCAGTGAACCTTCAGGCTCGAAGGTCCGTCTCGGCTTTGACAAGAAGATTGCCGACGAGACCACTGCCGCGAGTTCGTTCATGCAACAGGGAGCCTACGCAATCGTGTTCTACTACGGTTCCCTTAACAACCCGACCATCGTTGCCTTGAAGAACCTTGGCAAGGGTCCGTTTGCAGCGACCGCGGGAACCGTGACCCGATTCGACAATCGCGCGCGTACCATATCCGTCTCCGATCACACGGGTACAATCCGCACGTTCACAATCAATGCGGACACGGTGGCAGAGGGCGATCTGGGTGTGGTTGACGGCTCCAAGTTTCGAGCCCAAAAGGGTGACGAGGTGCGCGTGGTAAGCCAGATTTTGAACGGTGTTGCCACCGCGCTGTTCGTCAAAGATATGTAATCGATATGTGATCGGGGCGTTTTCCCGAGTCTAACCCCTCTCCTGCATTTTGGCGGCAATTAAGGATCTTTTTCGATCCGCCGCCTTCCCGCGTTGTGCAACGGCCCAGTGCCGCTGCTCGTGTACGTTGGAAAAGTGACCGGAAGGCCTACAGCGAGAGTTTCGGACCTCGAGGCGATAGGGTTTGCGCTGGCCGGGTTCACCTTTTGGGTGTTGGCCGATACCTCCATCAAGCTGGTCGGGCAATCGGGTTTGCCGGCTTATGAGGTTGTCGCGTTTCTCGGCCTGTTCATGGCCGTGTTTCTCGCTCTATATGCGTTGGTGCGGCGTCAGGTTCACGTGCTGCGGCCGCATCGCATCCATCGCCAGGTGGTGCGGGCCTGCCTGGACATGGGGAATAACGTGTGCGTGGTTATCGCGCTGCGGCATCTTACGCTCACGCTGTTTTACATCCTCGTCTTCATGGCGCCCATGGTGATTGCGCTGCTGTCAGCAGTGTTTCTGCACGAAGGGCTCACGGCGAAGAAAGCGCTGGCCATCGGGGCAGGGTTCGCTGGCGTGGTCATCGCGGTGCACCCCTGGAGCAGCGCCCGTGAGGGCGATTGGATCGGCTTCGGCGCGTGCATGGTATGCGTCGCCTGCTTCTCGGTGAATATGGTGTGGTCGCGCGTGCTCACGCGCACGGAGTCGCCGGAGAGCCTGGCGTTCTTCTCCGGCCTGGTGACGGCCGCGGCAGGGTTTGCCCTGATGACGCTGGTGCATGCTGCGCCTCTCACCGCGCGGCTTACAACAGGATTGTTTGCCATGGGCCTGTTTTGCGCGCTGGGAACGCTCTGCTTTTACATTGCGGTAAAGCACACTTCCGCAGCGAATGTGTCGCAATACCACTACACTCAGCTCGTGACCGGTACGCTGGTTTCGTATCTTGTCTGGCATAACACGCCGGGATGGTATGTGCTGTCGGGCGGATCGCTGATCCTGGCATCCGGGCTATACATTGCGTTGGCCGCAAGAGAGGTCGTGCCGCTGACCGAGGGCAGCTGAGCGTCGGTAGCGGTCAACGGCAGGAATGCTGTCCTACTGAAAAATGCGATACTCAGGTGGAAGCCGGCGCAGATCGAAATGGAAGAAATGGACACCCCCAGCGAGCTCAACGAGGTCGTTCTTCCGCAAACTGTGGTCGGTCCGCTTACGCGAGCGGCGATCTTTCTGGTGCTGTGCATCCGCCCCGCCGAGGCCGGCGAGAACGCAACAGCGCGTCTGCGCGCCTTCTGCGCAGATCTCTCCGGGCTGATTCGCGCAGTGGAGTTTCGCGATGTAGAGGCCGGCCTTACCTGCGTCGCTGGATTCGGGTCCGATGCCTGGGACAAGCTCTTCGGCGCGCCTCGTCCCGCCGAGCTGCATCCGTTTCAGGAGATTCGCTCCGGGGCGCGCCATGCCGTCTCCACGCCGGGCGACATTCTCTTCCACATTCGAGCCAAACGCATGGACCTGTGCTTCGAACTGGCGACGCAGATCATGGCGAGCATCGGAGACGTGGTCTCCGTGGCCGACGAGGTGCACGGCTTCCGCTATTTCGACGACCGCGATGTAATCGGCTTCGTCGACGGCACAGAAAATCCGCGCGGCGATGCAGCGCGCGAGGCGGCGATCGTCGGCGGCGAAGACCCGGCCTTTGCCGGTGGCAGCTACGTCATCGTGCAGAAGTATCTCCACGACCTGAATGCGTGGAATGCGCTTCCCATCGAGATGCAGGAACGAATCATCGGCCGCCGCAAGCTCTCTGACGTGGAACTGAGCGACGCGGACAAGCCCTCCTACGCACACAACGCGCTCACCAACATTGAGGAAAACGGCCGCCAGCTGCAGATCCTGCGCGACAACATGCCCTTCGGCCGTCCCGGCCACGGCGAATTTGGAACCTACTTCATCGGCTACAGCCGCACGCCGCGGATCACCGAGATCATGCTCCACAACATGTTCGTCGGCCGACCGCCTGGCAACTACGACCGGCTGCTCGACTTCAGCCGCGCCGTAACGGGCAGCCTGTTCTTTGTGCCGTCGGCGACATTCCTCGACACTGTCACTGCCGTCCCGCTGGCCGCAGCGGAAAACGCACAGGCGCCGTCCCTCGAATCGCCATCGCCGGCACCTTTACCCACACCCGTCGCCGCGAATGACACATCACTCAGAATAGGATCACTGAAGGGAGAGAATGATGAATAACCTCCATCGGGAGCTCGCGCCCATCTCTGACGCAGCATGGGCGCAGATCGAAGAAGAGACGGCGAGAACGCTCAAGCGCTATCTGGCCGGGCGACGGGTCGTCGATGTTCCCTCGCCGGGAGGCATCGCTACGCCTGGAGTCGGAACCGGGCACCTGAAGCCGATCTCCGCTCCCGCAGAGGGCATCCTTGCACGGCAGCGCGAAGTAAAGCCGCTGGTCGAGTTGCGGGTTCCCTTTGAGCTTTTGCGTCAGACCATCGACGATGTCGAGCGCGGTTCCAACGACTCCGACTGGCAGCCTGCGAAAGACGCCGCAAAGAAGCTGGCCTTTGCTGAAGATCGGGCCATCTTCAACGGATATCGCGAAGCCGATATCCAGGGCATCTGCGAAAGCACCAGCAATCCTATCGAGACGCTGCCCGAGGATGTGCGCGATTATCCGGATGCGGTTGCGCGCGCGCTGAGCCAGTTGCGCCTCGTCGGCGTCAACGGTCCCTACTCGGTTTTGCTCGGCGCCGGCGAATATACGGCTCTCGCCGAAACCCGCGACCACGGCTATCCTGTGCTCGAGCATGTGAAGCGCATTGTCGACGGCAACCTCATCTGGGCCCCGGCGATTGAAGGCGCGTTCGTTGTCACCACGCGAGGCGGCGACTTCGAACTCAACATCGGGCAGGATGTTTCCATCGGCTATCTCAGCCACACCGATTCCGCCGTGCAACTGTATCTTCAGGAGACCTTCGTCTTCCGCGTGCTCACCACCGAAGCCGCCGTTGCGTTGTCGCCGTCACAGCAATCCTCGTGACCGGGTCAATCCAGCAAAAGGAGAGATACTATAGCAATTCCCGAATTTGTGTATACCCAAGGAAGATGTTTAAGTGGCCCTTTCCTCAAGAAAAGGCCACCTTGCACGGCGCTCAAAAAGTCGACGTTAATTCGGGAACTGCACTAGAGAGAACGCTCCTTCCAGATCTTCTCCCAATTCCACATATCGGAAGTCACCTTGCCCGGCAGCGGAAATCCAAGCTG
>JASHVE010000353.1 GCA_030039675.1 Acidobacteriaceae bacterium
TGCAAGGGCAGAATATGTACGGGCAGTATCCGGTGGTGGGCGCGGACCAGATCAACGATGTGGGCGAGGGACGGCTGATTCCCACGACCGCCGTGGAGCAGTACGCGGGCACGCTGGCGCAGTGGTTTGGATTGTCAGACAGCCAGATCCGGGAGGTATTTCCAAACTTCGGGAACTTTGGCTCCAACCCCTACATGGGCTTCATGAGCTCATAAACCGAGACGCGCGAGGATTCGGAGCGGTTTTCCCGTTCATGCGTGGCATTTTGAGCGTGGTGCAAAGTGGCTTTTTCTTTAAGGAAAAAGCCACCCGGCCTTTGCGGCTTTGCCTGACAGCAACTGGAAAACCGCTGTATCGGCCTTCGGGGCGTCGTGGCCGCATTCCGGGTGGAATGCGGCCATCTGTTTTTCTGTCTACAGTGCGTTTTCGCCGCGCTCGTCGTTGCGGATGCGAATGGCCTCATCGATGTGGCTGACGAAGATTTTTCCGTCGCCGATGCGGCCGGTGCGGGCCGCGGCGACGATGGCTTGAATCGCCTTTTCCTTGAGCTCGTCGTGGACGACCATCTCGATCTTGACCTTGGGCAGAAGATCGACGGTATATTCGCGGCCGCGATAGAACTCGGTGTGGCCCTTCTGACGGCCGTGGCCGCGGGCTTCGAGAATGGTCATGCCTTCGATGCCCGCTTCGAGCAACGCATCTTTGACGGCATCCAGCTTGGAGGGCTGGAGAATGGCTTCAATCTTGAGCATATGCAGAATGCCTCGTTCGATAGCGTATCAGGCGGAAGTGCCGATTGGCAGATGCCCGCTGAAGATTTTGGGGTTCATGATTCGATACCCGGTGGGGGAGTGAGCGGGTTCCCA
Source organism: Acidobacteriaceae bacterium (assembly GCA_030039675.1). Lineage (GTDB taxonomy): Bacteria > Acidobacteriota > Terriglobia > Terriglobales > Acidobacteriaceae > Telmatobacter. Next base: position 867 of record JASHVE010000353.1, read on the forward strand.
CCCTAGCCGCAAAAACAAAAACGCGGCGAGGGTGGGGCACCCAAATAGACGGTAAGGGTGGGGCACCCGGAGTCATGGAGAATCACGCGTTGAGGTCGTAGCCCTCCTCGCCGTGCTGGGAGAGATCAAGGCCGGCGGCTTCGTGCTCGGGCGCGACGCGCAGGCCGATGATTTTATCTACCACGAAGAGCAGAACGAGCGTGCCGACGATGGAGATGACCCAGGAGATTCCGACGGCGGCGAGCTGGTTTAGAACCTGCCCCCAATGGCCGTCGATAGCGCCGGTGGGAATGGGATTGCCCGCGGCATCCTTGCCGTAGATGGGGTTGATGGCGGCGGTGGCGAAGATGCCGGTGAGCACAGCGCCGAGGGTTCCGCCGGCGCCATGGACGCCGAAGGCGTCGAGCGAATCATCGTAGCCAAAGAAGCTCTTCACCTTGAAGACCATGAAGGAGCAGAAGAAGCCGGCGGCGAGTCCGATGGCCAGAGCGGCGAAGGGCTGCACGAAGCCGGAAGCGGGCGTAATGGCGACCAGGCCAGCAACCGAGCCGGAGATGGCGCCCAGCGCGGTGGGCTTGCCGTTGTGCAGCCACTCATAGATGGTCCAGCCGAGGGCCGCGGTTGCGGCGGCGAAGTGGGTATTGATGAAGGCGCTGGTAGCGAGGGGGCTGGCAGCCAGCGCGCTGCCGGCGTTAAAGCCGAACCAACCCACCCACAGCAGGCACGCGCCGATAAAGCTGAGCACCAGCGAGTGCGGCGGCATGGCGGTCTGCGGATAACCGATGCGTTTGCCAAGGTAGAGGCAGGCGACCAGCGCCGACACGCCGGAGGTGATGTGCACGACAGTGCCGCCGGCGAAATCGAGCGAAGGAATATGCGCGCCCGCGGCATTCAGCAGGCCGCCGGCGCCCCAGACCATGTGCGCCATGGGGCAGTAGACCAGCAGCGACCACAGCGAGAGAAACACAGCCATGGCGCTGAACTTCATGCGTTCGGCGAATGCGCCGGTGATGAGGGCGGGCGTGATGATGGCGAACATGAGCTGGTAGATCATGTAGGTCTGCTCGGGAATCGTCGCCGCGTAGTCGGGATTCGGGGTGAGGGGCACGCCACGCAGAAACAGATGCTGGAAGCCGCCGATGAAGACGTTGCCGCGCGCGAAGGCCAGCGAGTAGCCGCAGACGGCCCAGATCACCGTGACCAAGCCCATCATGGCGAAGCTCTGCATCATGGTGCCGAGGATATTTTTCTTGCGCACCAAGCCGCCGTAAAACAGCGCCAGGCCAGGGCCGGTCATGAGCAGAACCAGCGCTGCAGAGGCCAGCATCCACGCGTTATCTCCGGCGGACTGGGCGTTCTGGACGGCTTGTTGAAGCGCCGTGATCTGGGCCTGCATCGCGGCAGGCGAAGCGGCGGTCTGGGCAAAAATGGCGGCGGGGAACAAAAACAAGGCGAACACAAACAAACGTCGGGTAAAGCGTCGGCACATGATAGATCCGCTCCGGAAGAGGCGTCCACGCGCGGGGCGCAGAGGTGATTGGCTGCAAGGCTGCGGTGAATTATCAAGCAGACCGGCACGAAACACCCGGCACGCGGCCCTGTTCACGAGAGTTCAGAGCCTTGTGCCATCGCCGGCCAGAGAGTGACGTATGTACGCTTTCGCATTATTTCATTAATCCCGCCGCAACATAACAGATCCTTCTGAAATCCTTATTGCTTTTTGATGGATTTCGTGAGCGCAAGCTTTCGGCGCCTCCAAAATGCCAGGAGTGAAAGGTCAGCTTGCGCGGCGCAGAGGGTTTATAGTGGATGTATGGCGGCGACCCCAGAACGCGACCATTATCTTTTCGGAGCGCTGGAAAGCAGCGCGAAGAACCGCATCAAGCTGCAAGAAGCGAGCTACGGCTTAGAGCAGCCTGAAGGGGTTTTTCTCACCACGCTCGATTTCGCGGTGAACTGGATTCGAAAGAGCTCGATTTGGCCGATGACCTTCGGCTTGGCGTGCTGCGCCATCGAGATGATGTCGATGGGCGCATCCCGCTTTGATATTGCCCGCTTTGGCGCGGAGGTCTTCCGGCCTTCTCCGCGGCAGTCCGATCTGATGATCATCGCCGGACGTGTATCGCAGAAGATGGCGCCGGTTATCCGGAGGCTCTATGACCAGATGCCGGAGCCGAAATGGGTCATCTCCATGGGCGCCTGTGCGACGTCCGGCGGGGTGTTCAACAACTACGCGCTTGTGCAAGGCGTCAACCAGGTTATTCCTGTGGACGTGTACGTGCCGGGCTGTCCTCCACGACCAGAACAGCTTCTGTACGCGATCACGCTGCTGCAGGAAAAGATCCAGCGCGAGCCTCGCAGTCTGCTCAAGACCCTGAATGCGGGGTAAATTGCGCCGCGGGTCCAGAACACCGGGCCGCCAAATCGCCGAACGGGGGTTAGAGAAGCCGGCGATGGAAGACGTTATCAATTCGACAACTTGTTGAAAAACCTGTGTTCTACCCGGGCTACCTATGGTAAGTTGAAGATGCTGTAGGGGTCCGTTGCAGCGCTTCGCCATCGGTGTGAAGCCGAGTGAACCCGAGCTGTTAATTTGCGCTCGCAGCAATCCTTTCCATTTGGTGGATCCAGCTTACTTGCGGAGGAAAAACGCATGTCGTTATGTTCTTTCAAATTACTGCGCCGGACTTTGGCGACGGTCTGCCTGGCCGCGACACCCGTCGTGCTGGCGGCCCAGGCGGCCCCGTCCGCTCAAGGCTCATCAGAAACATCCCCTTCCCGGTGGGACATCTTTGCCGGATACAGCTATCTGGCCCCGAGTGGGACCGTGGTCACGCCGACCAGCGGCACTACGTCAGTGACCGCTAATTACGATGCTGTGAATGTGGGCGGCCTGTTTAGCGGCGCGTATTTCTTCAACCGCTACCTCGGCGCCCAAATCGAGTTTGCCGAGCATGAGTATGGAAGCGCAGTGGCCGGCACGAACATTGGGACCAAGGGAAATGACGATGGCTTTTACGACATCGGCGGCGGCCTCATCGCGCGGTTCCCGACCGGCAATATCACACCTTTCGTGCACGCTTTGGTGAACGCAGCGAATGTGAATGGTCCGTACTACAACCCGGGGACCTGGGGCCCGGGCCTGACGGCCGGCGGCGGCATGGACTACGAGACCCCCTGGTTCAATCATCATCTGGCCATCCGGCTGTTTCAGGCCGACTACCAGTACATGCATGCAGACTTCGGCCCCGGCGTCGAGGGAGGCCGTGCGAACGTCAATGCGGCCCGTTTGAGTGCGGGCGTTGTATTGCACGTGGGTTCAATCGCGCCGCCGACTCCGATTACCGAGTCGTGCACCGCGAGCCCCAACTCTGTATTCCCCGGCGACCCGGTTACTGTGACGGCGAGCGCGGGCAATCTGGATCCGAAAGAGAGCGCTGTTTATGGCTGGTCAGGCAACGGTGTGACCGGCAATGGAGCCAATGCCACTGTGGCGACGGGCTCGCTGGCGCCGGGCAGCTATTCGGTGCAAGGCTCGGTGAAGGAAGGCAAGAAGGGCAAGGAAGGTTTGAAGCCCTGGGAGTCGGCGCAGTGCTCGGCGAGCTTCACGGTGAAGGAATTCGAACCGCCGACGATCAGCTGCTCGGCTAACCCCTCGACCATCAATCCGGGTGACACGGCTACAGTGTCTGCGACCGCCACAAGCCCGCAGAATCGTCCGCTGACTTACAGCTACGCGGCATCTTCGGGCAGCATCAGCGGAAGCGGCACCAGCGCGACGTACAGCTCCGCAGGCGCACCTCCGGGAACGGTGGAGATCACCTGCAACGTTGCGGACGACAAGGGGCATACGGCTTCGGCAAATACGTCGTTGACCATCCAGCCTCCTCCTCCTCCGCCAGGACCTTCTCCGGAGCAGGTCCAGCTTGAGGCGCGCCTGGCGCTGCACAGCATCTTCTTCCCGACGGCCGAGCCAAGGCCCGAGCATCCCGAGGGCGGTCTGGTGGAGAGCCAGCAGAGGACGCTGACAACTCTGGCGAACGACTTCAAGCGCTATCTCACCTTCAAGCCGGATGCCCGTCTGACCCTGACCGGCCATGCCGACGTTCGTGGATCGGTCGAGTACAACCAGGCGCTCACGGAACGCCGTGTCAACCGCGCAAAGCAGTTCCTGGTGGAGCAGGGTGTTCCGGCGTCCGCGATCGATACGCGGGCTGTCGGCAAGGAGCAGCAGCTTTCTGGCGAGCAGGTAAGAGCTCTGGTGGAACAGAATTCTGAGCTGACCGCTGAAGAGAAGGCCAGGACCCTGAAACGGATCAGCGTGATTGTTCTCGCGCAGAATCGCCGCGTCGACATCACTCTGAGCACTACGGGCCAACAGTCCGTGCAACTCTATCCATTCAACGCAGCCGATGCTACGACGCTTCTCGAGGAAAGGGCTCCGGCGCCGAGAAGGAAAGCTGCACCGAAAAAACCATAGGCAAGCAACAATGCTGACGGAGAAGAAAGTGAACTGACGGGAAAGGAGGGCATTCTTTGCCCTCCTTTTACCTTTGCGAAGGAACCAATGGCACGTCATTTTTCGAGGGATACTTCGGGGTTGACCACCGGCTCTGCTTCTGCGAGGAGCCAGTTGCGGCGCGTTCTTTCGCGTGCGGCGGAAATTTTTCCACGGTTTGCGGAACGTCTTTCCATCGGAGGCATCTCAATTCTCCGAGGGTGATGGTGTATGCTAAGGCCGCAGCACTCATGCCGGTAAAATCGTCGCTCTATGACGCCCCAGAGGGATTTTTCAATTTTTGATCCCGAATGGGAGGGTGGCAGAAACTGTGGCAATTGCCGAATGGAAAGGCCTGCGCCGGAACCCTTGGTTGCAAGCTCTGGCAGTGCCACGAGAAACACGGAGATCTCCGAGTGCTTTAGAGATCGGGATCGCATCCGCACCGCACTTCCAACTCTGAATTCGCGCAGCCGCGAAGAATCAGGAGGATTGAAAGATGGTTTCGCATACTTTGAAAGCTGTTTCTTTGGTTATGGCTTCTGCATGTCTGGTCTTTGTGCCGTTAGGGTGCAAGAAGCAGCCGCCGATCACGTTGAGCTGTGCCGCCAGCGCTCCCGCTGTCTATCCCGGCGACCCCCTCACTGTGACGGCGACCGCAGGTTCGGTGAGCACCAAGAAGAACAACAACGTGGTTTACAGCTGGTCAGGCGATGGAGTGACCGGCAACGGCACGACGGCCACCGTCAGCACGGCTTCACTTGCGCCGGGCTCGTATACGGTGAAGGGCGACGTGAAGGAAGGCAAGAAGGGTAAGGAAGGACAGAAGCCTGGCCAGACCGCGCAGTGCTCGGCCGACTACACGGTGAAGGCCTTCGAGCCGCCGACCATTAGTTGCTCGGCCAATCCCGACACGATCAAGCCGGGTGAGACCAGCACCATTACGGCAACGGCCGTGAGTCCGCAGAACCGTCCGCTGACGTATAGCTACTCCGCATCGGCCGGCTCGGTGACCGGCAGCGGCACTACGGCGGAATTTTCGTCGAGCGGAGCGCCGACCGGCGCCGTGCAGATCACCTGCAACGTGTCGGACGACAAGGGGCATTCGGTCTCCGGCAACACGACGGTGAACATCTCGGCTCCTCCTCCGCCTCCTCCGCCTCCGCACACGCAGGCGCTGTGCTCGATCAGCTTTACCACGGATAAGGGCCGTCCCACGCGGGTGGATAACGAAGCCAAGGCATGCCTGGACCAGGTGGCTCTCGATCTGAAGCAACAGGCAGACGCCAAGGCAGTGGTTGTCGGCCAGTCGGATGACAAGGAGAAGGCCAGGACGGCGAAGGAACAGAAGTACGCTGAGCATCACAAGCGCGCGAAGGTGGAGGATTATGCCGCGCAGCGCGCCGTGAATGCGAAGGAGTACCTGGTAACCGATCAGGGCATCGACGCCTCGCGCATCACCGCGCTGACCAGCGCGACGGATGGACAGACAGCGCAGAACTACCTGGTACCTGCTGGAGCCGACTTCTCGTCTGACGTGCAGGGAACCTCGCCAGTGGACGAGACAACGGTGAAGGCGGAGGTGCGCAAGCCGCTGGGCGAAAGGCACCACCACAAGAAGGCTCCCGCAGCGCAGTAGGCTGGGGCACCTGATTTGATCTCGAAAACGGTACAGTACATCGGGCCCTCCATGCGCCTTTCTCGCGCAGATGAGGGCTCGATGTGCGTTGGGGCGGTTTGTACCGGACGGAAGGCCCATTTTTCGGCATGGCGGCCGCATCGCCCTGTCCGGGTTTGAATCCATATAGAGACGGGGTAGGTTCCTCTGGTTTCACCGCGAGTCGATTTTGACTATTCTTAATACATAGATGGAGTTGTGTAGCTGGATGAGCTGTTTGCTGAGTTTTCGCCTTGTGCTCCGCTGGCGCTGGCTTCTGGCGCCGGTTTTCCTGACCTTGGTATGTGCTGCTTCGGCAGAGGATTCCTGGAGTGTGGTGGGACCGGCGGGTGGTGACGCGCGCGCTTTCGCCGCGGTGCCCGGCGAGCCGAATCACCTTTATCTGGGCACCACCAATAGCCGGCTCTACGAATCGAAGGACGAGGGTGCGACCTGGCACCGCCTGGCCAAGCTGGACGCCGAAGACGGGTTTGTGCTGGACAGCATCGTAGTGGATACAGCCGATCCGTCGACCCTTTATGTGGGTGCGTGGAAGGACTCGGACGGTGGGGGATTGTGGATCAGCCATGACGCGGGAAAGAGCTGGAGCCAGTGCGACGCGTTCAAGGGCCGGCCGGTGCATGCGCTGGTGCAGGCGCCTTCCGATCCGAAGATCCTGATTGCGGGTACGCTGACGGGCGTCTTCCGGAGCGAGGATGCGGGCGCGAACTGGGAACAGATCAGCCCGGAAGGCGATAAAGAGATTCATGAGATCGAGTCGCTGGCCGTCGATCCTGCGAATCCGGAGATTATCTATGCGGGAACGTGGCACCTGCCCTGGAAGACCACGAACGGCGGCAAGACGTGGCGGAATATCAAGCAGGGCCTGATTGTCGATTCGGACGTGTTTTCCATCATTGTTGATCCTGAACACAGCAAGACCGTTTACCTGAGTGCGTGCAGCGGCATTTACAAGAGCGAAAATGCCGGAGTGCTGTTCCACAAAATTCAAGGCATACCGTCGGAGGCGCGCAGGACGCGGGTGCTGATGCAGGACCCGGAAGACCGCCAGGTAGTGTATGCGGGCACCACGGAGGGGCTCTATAAAACCGTAAACGGCGGAAAGACCTTCAAGCGGATGACGGACTCCGACGTGGTGGTGAACGACGTCTTCGTCGATCCCAAAGACGGGAACCACGTGCTGCTGGCGACGGACCGCGGCGGTGTGCTGGCGAGCGAGGATGCCGGTGCGACCTTTACCGCGTCGAACGAGGGCGTTTCAGAGCGCAAGGTCGCGGCGTTGCTGGTGGATCGCGGCAATGCGGATCACCTGTATGCGGGTGTGGTGAATGACAAGACCTTTGGCGGGGTGTTTCAATCCACGGATGGCGGCGTGAGCTGGACGCAAGTGGGCGAAGGTTTGGATGGGCGCGACGTGTACGCGCTGGGGCAGACGAAGGACGGCACAGTCGTGGCCGGCACTAACGAGGGGATCTTTCTTCTCGATCCGCCGACCGGAAGCGACGCGGCTACAGAAGGTGCGTCGCCGGCTGCAGCCGCGGCCGTGGCGTGGGAGCCGAAGAACACAATCGCCAACACGATCGTGAAGACGGCTACGGAGAAGGCCCACGGAATGCGCGTGACGGTCGAGAAACAGGAAAAAGCGCCGGTCGTCGAGCTGGAGGGGCGGGTGAACTCGCTGGACGTTGGCGGCGACGTGTGGGCAGCCTCGACGGGTAGCGGTGTGCTCACCAGCCACGATCAGGGCGCCACGTGGCAGGGCGGACCGGTGATGGGAGTCGGGGGCTATCTGTCTGTCACCGTGCACGAGGAGACGGTTGTTGCGGCACGAACCGATGGCGTGGCGATTTCGAAGGATGGTGGCAAGAGCTGGTGGCCGATGGGGCTGCCAACGATGCTTACGCGGATTCATCGCGTGGTGTTTTCGCCGGACGGGACGCTGTGGCTGGGCGCGCGAGAGGGCGTGTACTTTACGGCAGACCAGGGTCAGACGTGGATGTGGATCCAGAGACTACCGTTCCGCGATGTGGACGATTTGAGCTATGATGCGGCGCTGAAACGGATGCTGGTGAGCTCGCGGTCGAGCGACCAGATCTTTGCCATCGATCCGAAGACCATGACCTGGGACTGGTGGCAGACGGGCTACCCGGTGGCGCTCATCCGTGGTGCGGGGGAACGGCTCGTAGCGGCCTCGCTGGATGACGGCGTGCTGGTGAGCCCCAACGCGGTGGGCGTGGAAACCGGCCAGAAGTGAGCTGCGAGCCGGGCTCCAGTATCATCAGAGTATGCAGGGTGCAGTGGAAAGTCCGGGGCAGATGAGCACATTTCGAACCTATGACCCGCGGTTGGAGCCGATTGCCGCGAAGGTCTTTGCCCAGGAGCGGCTCAGCGGCGAAGACGGGCTGACACTTTACGGCTCGCGCGACGTGCTGGCCGTGGGTTGGCTCGCGAACCACGTGCGCGAGCGGATGCACGGCGATGTGACCTACTTCAACGTGAACCGGCACATCAACCCGACCAATGTGTGCGTGGCGGCGTGCAAGCTGTGCGCGTTCGGGCGCAAGAAGGGCGACCCGGCCGGCTACACGATGGCTCTGGATGAGGCGTGGGAGACGGCGGCCTCGGGCTACTCGGAGGCGGTGACGGAGTTTCACATTGTCGGCGGGCTGCATCCGGATCTTCCTCTTGAGTTCTTCCTGGATCTCGTCCAAGGGTTAAAAAAACGGTTTCCCAAAGTCCACATCAAGGCTTTCACGATGGTGGAGATCGCGTTTCTGGCGCGGCGCGCGAAGCTCACCATCGAGCAGACCCTGGCCAAGCTGCGCGATTCGGGTGTCGATTCGATGCCGGGCGGCGGCGCGGAGATCTTCACACATCGCGTGCGGTCGATCATCTGCGATCACAAGATTGATGGTCAGGAATGGCTCGAGACTGCGCGGCTGGCACACAAGATGGGCTTCCGGTCGAACGCGACCATGCTCTATGGGCACATCGAGAACGATGAAGACCGAGTGGATCATCTGCTGAAGCTGCGCGCGCTGCAGGATGAGACCGGAGGGTTTCAGACTTTTATCCCGCTGGCGTTTCATCCGGAGAACACGCCGCTCGATCATTTGCCGGTGACGACGGGGCTGACCGACATCCGGCAGATTGCGGTGAGCCGGCTGCTGCTGGACAACTTTGCACACATCAAGGCGTACTGGCAGATGCTGACGCCGAAGATTGCGCAGATCGCGTTGCGGTTTGGTGCTGACGATTTGGATGGCACGGTGATCGAAGAAAAGATCTATCACGATGCCGGAGCGACCACGCCCCAGGGGATGACGCGCAAGGAGCTGTGCCGACTGATTACCGAGGCCGGACGCGTGCCCGTGGAGCGGGATACGCTCTACCACGCGGTGACGCGAACCGAGGACAGCTTTACGGTAGCGGTTTAGGGTGAAGTTGTGCTAAGCTAAGCTTAGCTAAGGAGGTCAGCCATGGCCGCCAATTCCCAAACACCCATTACCGTCAATATCTTCGAGGCGAAGACCAAGCTTTCCAAGCTGATCGAAATGGTTGAGAGCGGTGAGGACGTGATCATTGCGCGCGCGGGAAAGCCGGTGGCGCGGCTGACGGGGTTGAAGCCGGAAAAGCCGAAGATTCGTTTTGGAGGGCTAAAGGGGAAAGTCTGGATCGCGGATGACTTCGATGCGCCACTGCCCCAGGATGTTCTGGCGGAGTTTGAGGACGGTCCCATATTTCCACCAGAACATGCTGAAGAACTGCCTCCTGCGCAGCCGCAAGACGACTCAAAGACGACCTGATGATGCGCCTGCTGCTCGATACGCATATCTTTCTTTGGCTGACTCTTGACGACCCGAGATTGGGCAGGGAGGCGCGGCAAACCATTCTCGCCGCGAGCCAGGTTTTTCTCTCCCCGGTCTCCATCTTTGAAATTGCTGTAAAGTTTCGCCTGGGGAAGATTCGCATCGATCCGGAGGACGCGATCCAGGAAAGGGACGCGTGCGGTTTTACGGAGTGGCCGCTCACGAGCCGTCACGCGGCGCAGACAGCAAGGCTTCCGCTTCTGCATCGCGATCCCTTCGACCGGTTGCTCGTGGCACAAGCGATCTGCGAGCCAATGCGACTGCTCACGGCCGATGCAAAGCTGGCTGAGTATTCAGAGCTTGTGATTGTGATTTGAACCGCGCGTTTTGAGCTACTGCTTGTATACCTCGCCGTCTTTCATCACAAAACTTACGTGCTCGCAGACGGAGATGTCGTCGAGCGGGTTGCCGGGGACGGCGACGACGTCAGCGTAGTAGCCGGGCTTGAGCTGGCCGATCTGGTCGGCCCAGCCTAACAGGCGCGCGCCTTCGATCATGTCGGCTTGCAGCACGGCCAGCGGCTTCATGCCGTACTGCACCATCAGTGTAAGCTCGCGGGCCTGCGTGCCGTGCGGGAATGGACCTACGTCGGAGCCGACGGCGAAGGGAATGCCCGCGGCGATCTGCTTCTTGAATTCGGCGATCTTGTAGTCCAGCAGCGCGCCTTCGCTTGCCGCTTCCGTTGCGCCTGTGGCGTGGTGCGCGAAGTAGTCGAAGATGGTGAAGGTGGGTACGGCGGGGATGTGTTTTTCGCGCATCAGGCGCATGGTTTCGTCGCTGAGCTGCGTGGCGTGGTCGATGGAGG
>JASHVE010000354.1 GCA_030039675.1 Acidobacteriaceae bacterium
TGCTGGGTTCGTGGCATCGTAGACGTGCGTGCCGGGAATCTCGAGACCGTTTGCAGCCATTTGCTTGTAGTTCTCCGAGGTCGCATCCATCATCGCCCACGCGGAAATCATCGCGTGCACGTGCTCATCGTGCAGCGTCTTCAGTTCCGCAGGCACGTCAGTGTAGCCGGCGTTAAACACCGGGTCGCCTTTGCCGCCCTCTTTCCACCAGTACCAGTCCTGCACAATTGCATCCATGGGGATGTGGCGTGTGCGATACTCGCCGGCGATGGAAAGAATCTCGTCCTGCGTCTTATAGCGGTCTTTCGACTGCCAGAAGCCATATGCCCACTCCGGAAAGAGCGGCGCATGTCCGGTCATGGAGCGGCACTCGTGGAGGATGCGGTCCATCTGCGGACCATAGAGAACGTAATAGTCGATCTGCGGCGCGGCCATCGACTCAAAGTTCAGGTCGAGCGGAAACCGGTTGTCCATGTAGCTGAACGAAGCCGTGTTCCACAGGATGCCGTACCCCTTGCTCGAGACCAGCAGCGGGATCGCAATGTCGGTGTTGTTCTGGCCGAGTTCCACCGTGCTTCCGCGATAGTTGAACAGTCCGCTCTGGTGCTGGCCGAGGCCGTAGATCGCTTCCGTGGCGTCGGGACTGAACCGGTCTTCAATGTGATAGAGGCCCGACGCATCCGACGGCAGATATGTGCGCGGCAGGTTGCCAATCTCCCGCACCAGTGTTTCACCGGCAGACGTCTTAAAGGTGAGATTGCCGTTGTGCACTGAGAGCGTGACCGTAAGGCTCGCAGTGGTAAGCGTGGCCTGATCGCCGGACTCGGCGAACTGAAAGCTGCCGCCGGGACAGGATTGCGCTGCAGCCAGCATCCAGGGCTGGGGCGCAACCGGAGCCAGCTCATCTTCAGGATGAGCCACGACGTGGATCACCGAATCGCTGCAGACGGTCACTTCCAGCGCTTCCGTGTCGTTGCTGGCTGAGAAACCGACCGGCGACTGTGTCGCCTGCATAGGGGTGGGATGGGGCACATCCCCCGTGACAAGCTCATTCTGCGCATACGCAGCAGAACCAGCAAGCAATAGAGCGAAGACAAGAGAAGATCGTTCCGATACAATCCTGAGCAAAACGGGCCTCCACGCGCGAGGAGAGGGGAGGAAATTCACCTCAAGAAGAAACGGCCTCCGCTGCTGGCAGAGGCCGTTGGTGTGTTGGAAATATGTGCGGTGCGCCTATTTCAGGTTCCCGCTCGAGTCCATCGTGATGCCGCCAGGCCCGGCGTTTTTCTTCTGCTCGTTCTCTTTGCGGGTGCTCATCGCCTTGGAGGTCCAATCCTCCGCCATCGCCAGATCCTGGTTAACTGCGGTTGTGTTGCCGTAGTCCACATCCGCCTTGTTGCGGTAGATCAGGTTCAAATACTGCATGGCGTCATCGTAGTTCGACCGGTTGGCCACCGCCTGATTCAGATACTGCAAGCCCTCTTCGACCAATGGAGCGTTTTCCTTGGCAAGCGGCTCCATCACCTTCTTAGGCGCCTTGATATTGCCCTTACCGTCATCGTTCAGGCCGGCTTCCTGCAGCGCCTTCAGCTTGTTTTCGTGGGCCCTGGTCCAGTCGATCACGCCGATGGTGTACGCCGCCTCAGGATCCTTGGGGTCCACGGCGAGAACCTTCTTCTGCCACTCCTTGGCCTGATCGAGATTCTTGACGCTGAAGTCGATGCCCGCGATCTGCTTCATGCTGTTGACGTCGTTCGGATTCTTGGCCAGCACTTCCTCGAAGATCGCAATCGCCTGGTTCGCCGTCTTCAGGTTGTCAGGAGTATCCAGTCCGGGCACCACATTCTGGGCAAGCGCCGTCGCCAGGTAGGTCTTCGCCATCGGCAGGGTCGGGTCAAGCTGGGTGGCTCTCTGAAAGTGATCGATCGCTTCCTCGTAATGGGCACTCTTATAAGCGTCCACTCCCTTGTTCAACTGATCGCGGGCTTCCAGCTGGCTGCACCCGCTCATGGAAATCACTATGCCGGCCGAGGTAACCGCGAGCGCCCAAAAACGTGCGGGTCCATTCATGTTCGTCTTCTTCTCCTTCAGGCAGAGGCTTCATGGCCGCGCCCGGTATCTTTTTGAAACTGGCAGCGGAACGGGAGCAACCGAAAACCAGGGTGAAGAAATTGTACTCCCGTTACCAGCTTTGCCGTCCGGAAACGGCCTTAACTTTACTGACCGCTCGTAAGCTTAGGTGTCATTAAACCGAGATGGTCCACGTTGGCTGCGCGCCCGATATCGATGACATCGGCAACAAAGGCAAAATCCACGTTGTCATCACCCTTGACGAACATGACCCGCTCTGCGCGGTTTGCATAAATCGCGGTCAGCTTAGACAACAAATCAGCGTGCGAAACATTGGTTTCGTTGATCTTGTAAAACGGAGTTCCTTCAGGACTACGGGAAACCTGAACTACAATCGTGCGTTCAGGCGGAGTACTGACTCTGTCTTGAGGTGGCTGAGGAATGAGAGCGTCCAAGCCTTTGGGAGTGACCGGCGCGATCACCATGAAAATGATCAACAGCACCAAAAGGATGTCAATCATCGGCGTCACGTTGATATTCGACATGTTAACGGTCGAATCGCCGATCGACATTGCCATGTCTCACCCCCACCCCTCGACTCACAAGAATGAACCGGTATCCTGCTACTGGCCCTGCTGGATCTTCGGCGTCATCAGACCGATGTGATCTACGTTCGCGGCCTTGCCAATATCGATCACGTCCGCGATATAGGCGAAGTTCACATCGTCGTCGCCCTTGACAAACATCACACGCTCGGCTCGGTTGGCGTAGATTTCGGTGAGCTTCGGCAGCAATTCCGCGTGGGCCACATCAGTCTCATTGATCTTGTACGCGGGAGCCTGCCCGGCGCGATACAGAACCTGAACCACGATGGTGCGGTCGTTCGGCTGCTGCTGCTGCTGTGGATTCTTCGGGGGTTGCGGAACCAGGGCATCCAGACCCCGGGGGGTAACCGGCACGATGACCATGAAGATGATCAACAGCACCAGGAGAATATCGATCATCGGCGTGACATTGATCTCGGCCATGCTTCCGCCGCCGCCGCCCATTGACATTGCCATGGCTTAAACTCCTCGTATCACTTTCTCAAATCCGTAAATTAGGACAGCTTTGCGCCGAACCTACTCGCCGCCCGCAAGGTTGCCACCCTCACGCCGCTGCGTCAACAATCCCACCTCTTCCACGCCAGCCGTACGCACATCGTCGATCGCGTCCTCGACGGCGCGGTACTGCGCGCGCGCATCCGCACGGACATAGATGGTCTTATCGGTCTTGTCGGCCAGTTTATCGCGCACCAGGCTGCCGAGCTGGCTGGGATCCACCTTGTTTTGCCCCAGAAAAACGCCTCCGTCGCGCGTGACCGCTACGACAATGGCATCATCTTTGTCGGCATCCGGCATAGCCACTGCGTTGTCCACCTTCGCCATGTCGATCTGCACTTTGTTCTGCAGCATGGGGGTGATGACCATGAAGATAATGAGCAACACCAGCATCACGTCGACCATCGGGGTGACGTTGATGTTGGAGTTGACCTTAGCGCCTTCGTTTCGTACTGCGATTCCCATGGTATGGGCTCCGTATCATCTGATGTAGAACCGGAACCGTTCCGGTCTTGGCCAAGATCGAGCCGCTCGCGCGAAGTTCAAATCGCGGAGCGGAAGGATCAGCTCCTCCCGCTCCGCTCAAAACTCTCGCTCAAAGCCAGCAGCCGCTTTTCTTAGCGCTTATGGCTCTGCTTGATGAAGTAGTCGATGAGTTCGCTCGAGGAGTTGTCCATCTCGACGTCGAACGCCTCGACACGGCCGGTGAAATAGTTGAAGGCCATCACGGCGGGGATGGCGACGAGCAATCCGAACGCGGTGGTGACCAGAGCCTCAGAGATACCGCCGGCGACCGCGCCGATACCGGAGGTCTTCTGCGTAGCAATCTGCTGGAAGGCGTTCAGAATGCCGACCACGGTGCCGAACAGCCCGACGAACGGGGCGGTCGCGCCGATGGTAGCCAGCACAGCCAGGCCTCTCTTCAGCTTGGCGTGGACGATGGCCTCAGCCCGCTCCAGCGCGCGGCCCGAGCTGGCAATGGTTTCCTCATTGGCAACGCCGGCCGAAGAACGGAACTCCTGCAGGCCTGCGGTAACCACTTCGGCCAGATGGGACTTCTTGTTGCGGTCCGCGATCTTGATGGCCTCTTCCAGCTTGCTGTCTTTCAGAGCGCCAGCCACCTTCGGAGCAAACTCGCGGGACTGTTTGCGGGCCGCCGAGAAGTACAGGTAGCGGTCAATCATCACGGCCAGCGACCAGATCGACTCGATGAACAGAATAACGGCAACCGCCTTGGCCAAATTGCCCATGTGGTTCCACAGCCCCATCGGGCTGAAACTGACCGTCTGCTCCTCCTGGAACATAGCCAGGCTGTTGACCGCATGTGAAGCGAAGTGCGTGAGATGAGCGAGAATCACTGAATCGTTCCTCCTACGGAGTTGTTTATGAGCTGAAGCCGTCCGCACGCGGACTTTGTGAGAATGCGGCTCCTTGGGAAATTCGCATTCAGGGTCAAAAGCAAAGCTCCCTGCCATAGATGCAGCAGAGAGCCATAGGGTGAATCATCCACCAAGGGTGAAGATCACGTTCACAGTCGTCTCAACCTCGACCGGCTCGTTGTTGAGCAGATAAGGCCGGTACCTCCACTGCCGCACGGCATCGAGGGCGGCCTGTTGCAGCATGGCCGGCCCGCTGACAACGCGCAGGTTTTCGATCGTTCCGCTTTTGGAAATCATAGCCTGCAGTACGACGGTGCCGGAGACGCGGGCCGCTTTGGCGATCGGCGGATAAATCGGCTGCGTCTTTTGCAGCAGCATTCCCACAGCCACGCCGGCTGAGATGTTCACCTTCTTGGGAGGTGCGGCTTTCACCTGTGGCCCATTGCCGCTGCCGAAGATGCTGCCCATCACGCCGCTGCTGCTGCCCATGCCTTCCATGCCGGCCACGCCGAAGCTGCTCGGAGGCGCTTCCTTTTCACTGACCATCTGGATGTTCTTCGGGATCCTCGTGGGAGCCGTGAGCTGATTGTTCATCATCTCCGACTGCACATGAACAACGTGGATGACCTCTGGCGGTGGTGGCGGTGGCGGTGGTGGCGGCGGCGGAGGCGGCGTGGTCAGAACCGTCAACATCGCAGCTTTGGGAAGGGCCTCAGGATAGATCAGCGGAATAAGGATCAGCAACAACAAGATCGAGCCGTTGATGATGCCCGTAAATAGCATCCAGCGGCCGCTCTTGGTCTTGATCTTACCTCCGGACTCGAATGTGGAATCTTCAAACATAGCCAGCCTCGGATTCGGGTGTTGTTTCCCTCAGATTAGACACCAGGAGAACTGCAAATGTTCCCGAGTATGAAAGTGGTCCCGTAGAAGCGTGTCAACCTTATCAGATACAACGCTCCCAGTGCAAAATTGCAACAACTCCGGGGCAAATGAACGGCGCCCAGGGTCCAGATTTTCTGGTTGCCCTCATCGGCGTCTGCCTCCGAAGCACCGCGTTTCCTCCGCGGAATCCTCCTGTTGGCTGCGGCAGGCTACAGGCCGGCCAGAATCCTTAGATGCTCAGACCCTTGAACGTTTCGCCGCTGGAAGTGTGGCGACCTTACCTTTTTTCGCGCGCCATTCCTGCCAAGACACCAGCATGGGCGCGGCAACTGCGATCGAAGAATAGGTTCCGATTAGAATACCCACTACCAGCGCGAATGAAAAGCCCTTCAACACCTCGCCACCAAAAACATACAGAGAAAGCACTGTAAGAAAAGTCAGACCCGAGGTAAGAACCGTCCGGCTCAGCGTCTGGTTGATGCTTCGATTCACCAGAACGGGCAAAGGCTCACGGCGGCTGATACGCAGATTCTCGCGAATGCGGTCGAAGACCACGATTGTGTCGTTCATCGAGTAGCCCACCAGTGTGAGAATTGCTGCAATTACGGTCAGGCTGATCTCACGATCCGTCAGCGCGAACGCGCCCACCGTGATGAGCGTGTCGTGGAAGCAGGCCACTACTGCCGCCACACCGTAGATGAGTTGGAAGCGGAACCAGAGATAAACCAGCATGCCGAGCATGGAGTAGAGCGTAGCCAGGCCGGCCTGCCGCTCGAGCTGTCTGCCCACTGTGGGTCCCACGACCTGTACGTTCCGGACAGTAAACGGGTTATCGTAGTGCGCGTGGAGGGCGTCTTCAATCCTCTGCCGGCCCACATCAAGCGTACTCTCATTAGTCTGCTCAGGGAGACTGATGAGCACTTCATGATTTGCGGGCACATCGTAGTTCACGATGCTCGCATCGTGAATGCCGGCTGCGTCGGTAGCCTTGCGGATGGCATTGATGTCGGGAGGCTGCGCAAACTGCACCTGCACTTCCGTGCCGCCGCGAAAGTCCACGCCGAGAGGAACCGGGCTGTGAAGTCCGGCAACTGGGTGCGCCCAATGCCAGCCCATCGAGATGATACCGGCCACGCTGAAAATCATTGAAAAGGCAAGGAAATACCACTTCTTCCCCAGCCAGTCCACATTTGCGCCATGAAACAGTTCCACTGGTTCTCTTCCCTTTCAAGATCCGGAGCCCGCAGGCTCCGGCTTGCAATCTAATGAAATCTGCCCGGCCGCAGCCAGCGGGCAGTCGCTAAATAGAAACCATCTCTCCGGGCTTCAACTTATTCAGGTGGGCCTCGAAGATCACCCGCGAGACGTACACCGCGGTGAACAGATTGGCCGCCAGACCAAAGGTGAGCGTAACGGCGAACCCCTTCACCGGTCCGCTGCCGAAAAGGAACAGAATTGCCGCCGAAACGATCGTCGTCACGTGGGTATCGACAATCGTCACCCATGCGTGCGCAAAGCCTTGATCCACTGCAGCCGAAGCCGACTTGCCGGCGCGGATCTCTTCCCGGATGCGCTCGAAGATGAGCACGTTCGAGTCCACGCCCATACCAATGGTGAGAATCACGCCGGCGATGCCCGGCAGCGTGAGCGTCGCCTCGGAAAATCCCATGAAGCCGAGCAGGATCACCAGGTTGAGGAACAGCGCCAAGTCTGCATTGATGCCCGATCCCCGGTAGTAGATGAGCATGAAGGCCATCACGACCAGCACGCCGACGACGGCCGCCGTCACGCCTTCGCGGATCGAGTCGACGCCGAGCGACGCGCCAACCGTGCGGTCCTCAAGGAAGTTGAGCGAGGCCGGCAGCGCGCCCGTGCGCAGCAGCTTGGAGAGCATGGTCACTTCGTCCTGGCTGAAGGCGCCCTCAATCTCGCCGGTGTCGCGAATGGGCTCCTTGATATTCGCCACCTCGCGGACGCGCCCGCCCATTACCACCGCCATGGCTTTGCCCACATTGGCGCTGGTGTAGTCGTAAAATCGGTTGCCGGCCTCGTCGGTCAGCGTGAACTGAACGATTCGCTGGCCGGTATTCTGATTCGTGCTCGGCTCAGCAGAACGGAAGTCGCTGCCGGAGACGATCGGCGCGCGCTGAAGAACGTATACGCTATCGGCTTCCGAGCCGCTCATCCCCGAAAAATGCGCCATCATCTCGTCCGGCGGAATCGCGCCACTGTTGGCAGCCAGCGCCGCCTGCTCATCCTGATAAGGACCGCCGGCGACGGCGTGAATCTCCAGCCGGGCGGTGGATTGAATCGCATTCTTCACCTGGTCGAGATCGCTGATCCCCGGCAGCTCTACCAGGATCTGGTTGGCGCCCAGGCTGTAGGGGGCGACCCGCGGCTCGCTTACGCCCAGTGAATTGACGCGATCGTTAATCGTCTCAATGGCCTGCTGAACGGTCTTCTCTTCCAGCGCTCTCTCCACCAGCGGCTTCATCATCAACGTGAAGGCAGTGTCGTTGTCTGTGCTGTTCAGGTCGTAGTCATTCGAGTACTTCGAGTCCAGCAGAGAACGCACGGCATTGGAATTGGCCGGCGTGACGCCCTCCACCTTGATCAGCTCGGGCTTGGACGGGTCGGGCTTGTAAACCTGCGAATAGCTTAGGTTGGCCGTCTTCAAATCCTGCTGAATGCGGGCCGCTGTGCTATCGGTCTCGTCGCCCACCGCTTCAGAGACCACCACCTGCAGAATGAGATGCACGCCGCCCTGCAGGTCTAAACCCAGGTGAATCCGCTTTGTCAGCGCTTCCTTCAGGTCGTTGCCGCTGAATCCTGACGGGATTCCGAAGATGCCGTACGTGAAGATCAGCAGGACCACGATGATGAGGGCAACCCTGCCCTTGAGATTTTTCTTCATTGTTCCGTTTCTCGAATCCAGAAAATCGAAAACCAATCGAAAAAGCTTACGACCCGGAGGACGTATCCTGCGTCGTTACTGAAGCGATGGCGCTCTTGGCCACCTCAAGTTTGAGGTTATCCGGCGCAACACGAATGATAATCGCGTCATCCTTGATGGACAGAATAATGCCGCGAATGCCGCCGGTAGTCGTCACCCGGTCACCGGCCTTGATGCTGGCCAGCATCTCCTGCCACTGTTTTTGACGCTTGTGTTGCGGGCGGATCATAAACAGATACATCAGGGGAATCAGAAGCAGAAGCGGAAGCACTGTAATCAGGCTCCCACCCGCCGGAGCGGCTGTTCCCGCCAGGAATGCAAAGCTTGTTGCCACGTTCATCCTTTACTCGCCCCTCAGAGG
>JASHVE010000355.1 GCA_030039675.1 Acidobacteriaceae bacterium
TTGATCGGCACTCTCGGCAAGGTGAAAGACAAGATCGGTGAATGGCACGATTGGCAGCAATTAGCTGAGACCGCCCGCGAGATCCTCGATCCCGCTGAAGATCGTGCTCTCCTCACGAAGATCGGCCAGACCGGTGAACAAAAGTTCCGTGAGGGGCTCGCCTCCGCAAACTCCCTGCGCAAGCACTATCTCAAGCCATCTTCCGCCCGGAAGCCGCAAAGCCGCTGAAGACTTCCATCAAACTCCGTGCTCCATCCTTTCGGCTTCTCTCTGTCGAAAGGGTGAGAAGCGCGAAGGCCGGCTCAATGTAGAGATTTCATAGAGCCGCCGATCCCGGTTGCCGCACCAGCGACAGAAACTCCGTCCGTGTCTCCTTCTCCTGAAAGCACCCCACCATGGCGCTCGTCACCGTCGACGAGTGCTGCTTCTCGATGCCGCGCATCATCATGCAAAGGTGCCGCGCCTCTATCACTACGCCCACACCCTGCGGTGCAATCGCGTCCTGAATCGCATCGGCAATCTGCCGCGTCATCCGCTCCTGCACCTGCAGCCGCCGCGCAAACACCTCCACCAGCCGCGGAATCTTGCTTAGCCCGATCACTTTTCCCTTGGGAATATAGGCTACATGCACCTTGCCGAAAAAGGGCAACATATGGTGTTCGCATAGCGAGAACATCTCGATGTCCTTCACGATCACCATCTCGTCGTAGTTCACATCGAACAGAGCGCCGTGCAAAATCTCCGCGGGATCCTGCTCATAGCCCTTGGTTAGAAAAGCCAGCGATTTTTCCACCCGCCCCGGCGTTGCCACCAGTCCATCGCGATTCGGGTCCTCACCCAGCCGCGTGAGAATCTCCCTGTACATTGCCTGCGTACTGACCCCGCTCAACCCTTCTTCCCGCTCGATAGCCCTGCGTACGGACTTGCTCACCACGATCGGCTGCGCCATTTCTCTATCCCCTCTCCCACTCTCTGCCTTTTTATCCTGAGCGAAGTCCGCGTAGCGGACAAAGTCGAAGGATTTGCGGTTGCTTCTTCCGCACTACTTCTCCCTCACTCGCCATAGCATTCGAAAAAATTGTTCTCCGTCTCTTCCACGCGGACACACTCCAGTTCGCCCGCCGGCAATGCATCCCGCAGCAACCCAAACACAACCCGCGAAAAATTCTCCGTAGTCGGCACACGCGCCGCAAACGCCGCATCGAGATTCAGATTTCTGTGATCGAACCGCGCCACCACGCGCGTGTTGACCACCGCATCCAGATCCACCAGGTTCACCACCATCCCCGTCTCGCGGTTCACCGGCCCGCCCACCAGCACCTCGATCACATAGTTGTGTCCATGACCGTGCGGGTTATTACACTTTCCATATGCCGCCCGATTCTCTTCCGGCGTCAGCGCGTCCACATGCAGACGGTGACTGGCGCTCAGCACATACCGCCGTCCGAAGTACGCCTTCTCTGCGTCGCCACTCATCGGCCGCCCCGGTACTCTGCAAAGATCTCCGGTGTCTCATACACGCGAACCCGGCTCAACCTTGCCCCGCCCGCCGCACTCACCTTCGGCTCCAGCCGCTTCCACGCCGCAATCGCCAGATTCTCCGTCGTCGGAATCAGCTTCCCCGCCTTGAACTCCTCGACCTCCAGATTCAAGTGCCGGTGATCGTACGCCGCCAGCACCTCGCGCTCCATCACGTCCTTCAGCCACTTCAGGTCCACTACGAACCCCGTCACCGGATCGGGCTCGCCGGCCACCGTCACCTCCAGCGTGTAATTGTGCCCGTGCCCGTTGCGGTTCGCGCATTTGCCGAACACCTGTTCGTTCTGTGCCGCGGACCAGCCCTCGTTCCAGTAGTAGTGCGAGGCGGAAAACGTCGCCCGCCGCGTCAGAAAGATCATCTACACCCTCACTGAACAGTGATGCCACGCTCAACAGCCCGGCTTCACAAAATCGTGACTTTCTTTCGTAACATGAACAATCTTCAATCTTTTCCCTGCGTTCCGAGCCGCTCTCACGCTGCGTAACTTCTTCCCTTCCAGCTTACGCGCTTCAAAACCCTGTGCTGAAACCAGCTCCGGTAAAGAAGCGCCACAAACAACGGCAATCCCAGCGGCGCCAGCACGCAGTCCTTAAACCGGAAATTCGACTTTGCTGCGCGCGCGTAAAACCGCACCAGCGTCCGCACCCAAAGCAGCGCCAGAATCCACCCCGCTCCGAGCCATTCCAGCGACCGCGCCGCCAGCTTCGCATTCCAAAGCTCAAAGGCCAGCACCGGCAGACCAAAGAGAAGCAGAAAATCCAGCGCCCGCCAGAAAGCCAGCATCAATGCATTGTTAAACAACAACGCGAGGTTCTTGCTCCATCCCTCAACCATCGCAGATGTTGACCGGTACATCCGCACCGCAACCGCATCGGCCGCATAGCGGAATCGCAGTCCCACCCTGCGCCGCTTGGCCAGAAAGGCCAGCTCCACATCCTCAAGCACCTTGTCGGCCACGCTCGCATGCCCGCCTATCCGCCGGTACGCTTCGCGCTCAATCAGCAGAAACTGCCCATTCGCCGCCGCAATCCGCTGCGCCGGATCAGACACCTTCGCCGGCGGATACGCCAGCGCCAGTTCGCTGAATACCAGCGGCATCAGCGTCCGTTGCGCCAGTCCGCTCACAATCTGCCGCGGCGAGTAACTCAACATCCCCACCTTGTGCCGTTCCGCCTCGTGGATCGCGCGCCGTAAGTCGCCCGGCTCATGCACCGTGTCCGCATCCGTAAACAGCAGCCAGCGCCCCCGCGCCTTCCGCGCCGCCGTCCACACTGCATTCGCCTTGCCCGTCCAGCCCTGCTCCAGCTTTCCGGACTCCATCACGGTCACCCCGGCAAAGCTCTGCGCAATCCCCCCTGCAATCTTTCTTGTCCGGTCGCGCGAGTGGTCGTCCACCACCACCAGCTCCCAGTCTTTGCCCAGCTCAAAAATCTCCTCCGACTGGCTCACCAGCGACTGCAAACACGCACCCAGGCAATCCTCTTCATTGCGCGCCGGCACAATCACCGTCAGCTCGATCAATTGCTCCGGCTCTGGCTGATCGAAGACCGTCCCCGGCGCCGCCTTGCCCGCCCACTCCCGCCAGTCGACGTGCCAAACCGGCTCGCCTGGCTCGGCGAGTCCCAGCACCGGCTTCCATCCGCTCTGCACGCTCTCGCCCGGCTCATCCTTCGCCATTGCACTGCACCGTTACGTTTAGAGCGGTTCCACAGTTGATGCGCCCTTGCTGAAACCGTGGGAAGGTGGCATTTTCTTGAGGAAAATGCCACTTTGCAGCACTGGCTTCGGGAAATAGCAACTGTGAAACCGCTGTAGCCCTCTCGCTCCGTATTATAAGGATGTGCGGCTTCCTCATCGTCTGGCCTCCATCCTCATCGCTGCTGCGCTCCTGCTCTCCGCGTGCAACCGCGGCGCGCATCCTGCACAACTGGACATTCCCGCACCCGACTTCACCGTGTCCGACGGCAGCAGCACCATTCATCTCTCCAGCTATCGCGGTCACCCTGTGCTGCTCAACTTCTGGGCCACCTGGTGCGAGCCCTGCGTCATCGAACTGCCTTCCCTACTCCAGTTGCACCGCGACATGCCGAATCTCACCATCCTCGCGGTCAGCATCGACGAAGATCCCGACGCCTACAGCCGCTTCATCGCCCGGCACAACATGAATCTGATCACCGTGCGCGATCCCAGCCAGTCCGCCCCCAGACTCTTCCACACCGACATGTGGCCCGAAACCTATGCCATCGACCGGAACGGCATCATCCGCCGCAAATTCGTCGGCGCCCAGGACTGGTCCAACCCTGAAATTCGCGCCTTCCTCAAAAACCTCTAGCTGCGCAATCTTGTTATCATGTCTATATGACGACGGTGGAAGTTCTCTATCGTTACGCCACGCCGCCCAGCGAACCGGTGGCCCGCGCTCTGGCCCGCACCCGCGACGTCTATGGAATTCGCCGCCTCACCCTCGACCGGAACGCGCACACTCTTCTCGTCGAGTTCGATGCCACGCGCCTCAACATCGCGACGGTCACCAAACTGGTGCGCGACACAGGCCTCCAGATCGTCGAGGAGCTCCCGCTCATCGCTCCACCCGCACCCGAACCGGCGCCCGCTCCAGCAGCCTCGTAGCGCATTGCGCCACCGTGCAAACCCTGTTAATCTGTTTATGATTCTGCCCGGAACCAAAGGGGATGTGCGCCCGTAGCTCAGCTGGATAGAGCGACTGACTACGAATCAGTAGGCCGGAGGTTCGAATCCTTCCGGGCGCACCATAGAAACCCAATCAAATCTAAAGTTTGTGGAAACTCCAGAAAGTCGGAGTTGGCAATTCACATTTCTGTGTCACCACCATGTCACCAAAACTTGCGAACTCCCTGGAACTGGCACAGGGCCGGCGCCAGAGAAATCGTGCTCATGCGCTGGGGCCTGGTGCCGTCCTTCGCGAAGTTGCCCACCCACAGCTACTCGACCATCA
>JASHVE010000356.1 GCA_030039675.1 Acidobacteriaceae bacterium
AGCCTGAACGGCACGACGGGCGCACTCTCCACAATCAGCGCTCCGATTACCGTGACGACGGCGGCAGCGACTACCACTCCACCTGCCGACGCTCCTACCGCTCCCACTGACCTGACCGGCGGCGGTTGCTGCAGCGAAGCCATTATTTCGTGGAACCCCTCGACGTCGGTCAATGAGGCGCAATCTCTGATCCAATACAACATCTATGTTGACGGAGTGCTGGATTCGTACGACAGCACCGTGGGCCAAACTTCGAATATCTATATCTTCTCGCGCGGAGCCGATGATCCCGCGCAGGTGTGGGTGGTTGCGTTGGACCAGTTTGGCAACCAGTCGGCGCCCAGCAATGTGCTGACAATCACCGATTTCTGAGCTTCGAGGGCAGGGTTGGCGCGGTGCTTTCCCAGGTCTCAAACCACCCCCAAAAGCAACAATCGCTTGTTGGGAACCCCGGTGCGAGACCTGGGGTGCTGGCGTCCCTTTTTTTATTCTTTCTTCCCGTGCTTCTCGGAATCTTCGTTTGGATCCCGCTGTTGATTGGCTTCGATTGCCCTGCGAACCGCCTCAGCGTCGGCAACATCTTGCGGTCTTCCTGCGGCCAGCTTGGTGGCGATGAGGTCCGGGGCTGAGATGAAAAATGCCCTGAGTCCACTCTTCGGATCGATTACGCCTTCGACTCGCCTCTCCCAGGCGGCTTCAAAAGCGACGCCGGGAATCGAGGGAAGAATGTCGACGCAGTGGGGTTCATACCCAAATCGAAAAAAGCTGCCTCGGTCGGCGAAATCCTCTTGACGAAGGTCTCCCAGTGGCACACCGAAATCGCTAAGCGCAGCATAAGTAGCCGCTGCATTGGTGGGGTCCGCTTGAATCAGGAGATCAATGTCTTTGGTGGTACGCGGCTGCGCGTGAAAGATGACGGCGTAGCCGCCAACGATCAGATACTTAACGCCATGGGCATGAAAGGCGGACAACAGGTCTTTGAAGTCTCGGTACATCTTTTTCTGTTTCCATGCCTTTCAGCGCATACGCTACGCGATTCAGTTCCTCCACCGCGTCCAGCCGCTCGTGAACCGGCCGGCTCCGCCAGTAGCGATACTCATCGGCCTTCATCTCATCGAGACTCGTGTATTTGCGGAGGATTGTAGCCATACTTCATTGTCTCATCGGTGAATGAGGGTTTCAAAGCCCCATGCTCAAATCAACACTGCTAATCTCGTTTGCGGCGCTGGTGCGTCGAGGGAATATTCATGTCTTCGCGGTATTTGGCTACGGTGCGGCGGGTGAGCTGGATGCCTTGCGACTGCAGCATCAGGGCGAGCTGATCGTCGGTGAGCGGCTTGCGCGGGTCTTCGTCTTCGATGAGTTTGCGGACCTTGCGCTTTAAAACGAGGAGCGGCGTGTCAGCCCCTTCGGGGCCATTGGCGCCTTCGGAGAAGAAGAATCTGAGCTCGAGCACGCCTTGCGGCGTATGCGCGTATTTGTTGGCCACGGCGCGGCTCACGGTGGAAGGATGGACGCCGATCTCCTCGGCGACTTCCTTGATCATCATGGGGCGCAGAGATTCGACACCGTGCTCGAGAAAGTCCTGCTGGCGGCGGACGATCACTTCGCAGGTGCGCAGGATGGTGCTTTTGCGCTGCGCGATGTTGCGCATGAGCTGCATGGCGGAGCGGAAGCGCTCCTTGACGTAGTCCTTGACTTCCTTGTCGGTGTTCTCGGAGATGAGCATGCGGCGGTAGCGCTGGCTGAGGCGCAGGCTGGGCATGTCTTCCTCATTCATGCTCACGGTCCACTCGCCGCCGCGTTTCACGAAGACCACGTCGGGCTCGATGAGGCGGGTCTGCTCGCGGTTGTAGAGCAGGCCGGGTCGCGGATCGAGGGTGCGGATGAACTCGACGCCGACATGGGCTTCCTCAGGCGTCACCTGCAGGCTACGCGCCAGGTCCTTCAGGTCGCGCTTCTGCAAAAGGTGCAGGTGACGGTCCACAATGAGCGTAGCAACTTCCATGGCGCGGCGGCGCTGATCGAGTTGGGCGTCGGCCTCGGCGCGGAAGCTGCGATGCGGGTCCTGATTAGGCGCTGGGTCCGGCGCCTGGCCGCTCTCCGCAGGGCGCTTTGCGTACAAATGACCAAATTCGTGCTGCTGGGCTGCAATCTGCAGCAGGAGGCACTCGCGTAGATCACGGGCCGCCACGCCGGCCGGATCGAGGCTCTGTACGAGCTCGATGGCGCGATGCACCAGGGCGAGAGACGACTCCAGAGCTGCCTCGATCTCCGGCGCGTGGCCATTTTCGGCCGCAGACAACGCCCGAGCCTGCGCTAACGCGGCGGCCAGTTCTTCGTTCGTTGCGGCCAGATAGCCGTCCTGATCCAGGTTGCCGATGACCAGCTCTGCGGCCTCGTGAAGCTGCCAATCGAGGCTCAGAGCCCCCAGTTGCCACGCCAGGTGATCGGACAGGGTCGTAGGCTGGGAGAGAAAGTTCTCGAACGAGGGCTTCTCGCTCTCTTCGTACTCAGGCTGCGTGCGATAGCCGGGGTCAAGATAGTCCTGGAAGTACGATCCGAAGTCGATCTCGTTGAAAACATCCTGGGGTGGGGCCGCTGCCTCCTCAACGCTGCGTTCCAGGCGCTCTTCACGGCCCGCGACCTCATCCAGCATTGGAACCGATTCGTCAATCTCCTCCAGGACGGGGTTTTCCACCATCTCGGCATCGATCATCTCCTTCAGCTCGAGCTTGTTCAGCGCAAGAACACTCACCATCTGCATCAGGCCCGGCGTCAGGACCTGACGTTGCGCGACTTTGAGGTTCAGTTTCGGTTGCAGCAGCGCCATAAATGGAACTCGTTCCCCGTTCAGACCTAACGCGAGTGTAGTGGCATAAGAAAAAGCTTAAAGCGAAAGCTGTACCACTTCAAATCACTCGTTTCGGTCAGCCGTTCCGGTTTGGGCAACAGTCCATTTGGGAATCTTGCCAGGCACCCGGCCATTTGGCGCTTCGCGCTAAAACCGGTCTTATAACCCAATCTCATCAACTCGCCAAGAACCTGGGACCCGCCCTGTGGTTGGGTCCCAAACTTGCGCAATGGGCAACGCCCGCATTTGTGAGACCGGTTGTACCGCGCGCGGGAGCTTTCATCCCAGCGAAAACCCCTCGCCCAAATAGACGCGCCGCACCTCCATGTCGTTTCCTAATTCGTGCGGCGTACCGGAACGGAAGATCTTGCCTTCAGCAATAATGTACGCCCGATCGGTGACGCTGAGGGTTTCGCGCACATTATGGTCCGTAATCAGAATACCGATTCCGCCCGCCTTGAGGTCGAAGATGATCTTCTGCAATTCCAATACGGCAATCGGATCAATGCCGCTGAACGGCTCGTCGAGCAGGATGAATTTGGGTTGAATGCAGAGCGCGCGGGCAATTTCGACGCGGCGCCGCTCGCCGCCAGAGAGGGCATAGCCGCGCGTGGTGCGAATGTGGCCAAGATTGAGCTGGTTGATGAGCCGGTCGGCACGTGTGCGCCGTTCGCGATTGCCCAGCGGCTGCGCTTCGAGCACGGCAAGAATGTTCTCCTCGACGGTGAGCTTGCGGAAGACCGAGGGCTCCTGGGGCAGGTAGCTAATACCGAAGTTGCGCGCGCGCAGGTACATAGGGATGCGGGTGATCTCCGTCGAGTCCACCAGGACCCGCCCGGTCTCCGGCTGCACCAGTCCTACGATCATGTAGAAGCTGGTTGTTTTGCCGGCACCGTTCGGTCCCAGGAGGCCTACCACCTCGCCGCGGGAGATCTTCAGGTTGACTCCGCGGACAACCTGCCGCCCCTTATAACTCTTGCCGATTCCCTCGGCAACCAGTGTCTCCATTCAAGTCCTACATTCGCCGCACTAAGACCGGATCAGGAATTCACGTGAGAAACTCGGAAGCGTGCCAGGTGCCGCCTACTTTCACACGGAGTGAGGAAAACGGCTCTTGACGGCATCAACCCTCCCTACAACAATTCCTAATCCGATTTGGGCGCTGTCGTCTCGGTTCGGGTCTCCTGCGCGCCGCCCTCGATACTGACGCTATCATCGCGGCTGTTGAAAATCAAAGCCTCGCCGGTAACGCTCCCTCGCTGAGGATCGGTCATTTTGGGCGGCTCGGCCGCTGTCCCGGTGAGCCGGTATTTGCTGTCGGCGCCGGTGTAGACCAGCTGTTCGCCCGTGCCGCGTCGACCCTGAGAACTCACCACCACGTGGCCGGTGGCCGTCATTCGCTCCACCTGGGCCTGGCCGGTGGTGTGGCTGGCTGCCGGCGTTAGCTGCAGCTCAACGCGGTTTGACACCGAAATCGCGGTGCCGGTCTCGGCGGTTACGGTGCCGAGAATGCCTGCCTGCATCACCGCTCGGCGTTCGATATCGGAATACCACAGATCGGCGCCACGCACGCGAACCACGGAGGCGTTTGCCGGTTTCGCTTCTGCGTCTGCGGTCGAACCCTCCTTTTTGTTGCCTGCGCTCACCAGCACGGCCGTCACCGGGTAGGCTGCGTTCGTGGTGCGGGCTACCAGCGTCTGCTTCCGGCGGTTGAGCACGATCACAGGCGCAGCCACTGAATTCACCTGCTGCCAGAGACGTGCGTTGCCGCGGAATGTCGCCTCATCCGTTGCCCGCTGGAGCTGTGCTTCGGCGGCGATCACGTGCGCGGGTCCATCACCGCCGAGGGCAATGTTGCCGCTGTTTGCGCTGCCGCGGCTACTTGCCGAGTTCGTTGGCGAGTTCATCCACGTGCCCTTTACATTGCCGTGCGCGAAGGCATCGCCGGACTCCTGGCTTACATCGATCTTGTCAGCGCTCAGCTGCAATCCGCCATTTTCGATGCGCGGGCTTCCGGTGAGGTGCAGCCATTCGCCCGCCCCTTCATAGGAGGCGCGGATGGCCGTGGCGCGCATCTCAGCGGGCTGCAGTGCGCCGGGTTTGGGGGCCGGCTGCTGCACCAGCACGACGTGGCCGTCGAGCACAGCGGACTGCACCTGCGCAGCGCCGGTTCCTGCCACAGCCGCGCTTTTGCCATCCGCTTCCGCTGGATGCTCCGGCGGCGCAAACTGCGCCTGCAGCCGGTCGCCGCTGGCCGTCTCGTGGGTTCCCGTGGCGGTTGTCTCTTCCATGCCGGCGTGGCCTATGCCGGTCATCGCAGTCAACGCCGAATCCGGCCCGAACTCACCCGTCACCTCATCCGCCGCAAGCTTTGAAGGCAGCGGGCTCGCATCGCCGCGCTGCGTCAGGCTGGTGATCACGACGCCGCCGGCGCCGTGCAGCGCGGCCGGCTCAACCTTTCCCTGGCCTGCGCTGCGGAAGTCGACGTCCGCTACCGGCGAATGCCACGCACGGCTCAGGCGCACCAGAACGGATTGACCATTCGCCATCGTCTGCCGGCTCTGTTCGCTGTGCATCTCCACGCCACGCTCGAGGTGCGCATGACGCAGCTCACCCTGTGCCGCAAACTCGAGCTCCATGGCGGGTGAGGTCCCGTGCACGGTCCGTGCGTCACTCACGGAATCCATCGTGACGCCGCCTTCAAGGTGCCCATGCTGCGGCTGATTGCGCTCGTCGAAGTCCATGGAGCCGATGGGCGCAGCGATGCGGCCGCCGGTGGGCGTGGCCAGCGTGAGTCCGCCGGTGGCCTCGAGACGCACTGCCGATCCGTCGTCGCGGAAGAGAATCTGCGCGCTGCCCGCTTCGGCGTGGTCGCCGCGATACTCAGCCGATGCCGTGCGCAGCACGCAGAGGTTTGTATCGCGATAGAACTCCGCATGCCCGGCATGAATCGTGACTGTTCCCGTACCGCGATCGTTTGCTGCAACGGGATGAGCGACCAACTCCACGTCGCGATCGAGCACCAGAAAACCCTGCTTCGAGTCGTAAGTGGCACCCATCGAGCTGCCGCTGCCCTGACGCATGGAAAAGTCGACGCGCTGCGCCGTCGTTACCATGCCGCTTTTCTGGTCGAAGGCTACGCCGCTGGTTTTTACGTGAATGTCATTGTCCACCGCATTCTGTGCGGGCGCCGTGGTTGCGCCGCTTGCCGGCTTGCCCGCGCCCGCCTGCCGCCCTTTCCCTTTCGCCGCGGTGGGCCGCATCAGTGTAATCTCCACCGGCCCCGAAGCAGTCGCTGTTCCCGCCTTCTGGTCGTACTCGAACTCGTCGCCGACGATGCGGTCCACGCTGCTGCCGTCCGCGCCGTAAAGCTCGATCGCGACGTCATGCAACAGCGCGTGATCGTTCTTGAGCTGCACCACCTTCGACGCGTGGATCTTGAACAGCGTGTGGCCACCGTGCGCCTGCGTATACGTGACGCCGTTCGCCTCCTGCTCGATGTCGATGCCCAGACGTTTGGGAATATCGCGGCGGTTGAACGGGCTCTTGAATCGGCCAATCGTTAGAAAGACACCCAGCGCCACGATGAGAAGAGCACCGCACACCAGCACCAGCGTCCGGATTCGCTCGATCGTCAATTGCACGCCTTAGTTCCTCATGCCGAGCCGAGCCGCGAGCCGTTGGGCAAGGCTCTCGCCGAGCTCGCTCCAGAGCAGGCGCGCCGTAGCGCCGGAGGATTTCTCCACCGCGCCGGTGAGCTCGACAAGCCGGCGCACATTGTCTTCCACGTGCTGCGCTCCCACGGCATCCAGATCGGCGTCTTCTTCGAGGAACGGCGCGTCGCTGCCGAAGTCGAGGCGGATGTGCCCATCCTGCTCGTACACGCCCTCATCAAACAATGGCCCGAAGCCGGTGACGTGCACCAGCCGCGGCTCGCGCACCCAGCGGTCATCGAGTCCGGCGCCGGATTCGAGCTCCCAGAGATGCCAGCCGATCTGAAACTCGTAGGCATAGTCCTCGTGGAGCAGTTCGAGGGCCTCTTCGACGGCCTGGCGTGGCTCGGCGCCACGTTCGCCTTGTCCATAAATCCGCTGGAACACAGGCGCTTCGCTCCAGTTGACCGGCCAGACGGTGGCGGCATACACGCGCGTTTCACCGCCATGCGCAGCGAAGGCGCCGAGCACCGCCGTCAGCTTCTCGGGAAGCGCGGCGAGGCGCAGATTCGGATACCAGAGACTGAGATAAAGCGAGTCGGCCATTCACTTAATTTTAGACGCGCCAACCGGGGTTTGCTGTACGGTTCCGGGCGGAGGCAGACCACGATGTACACTCATTTCCATGCGATTCAATGCCCTGGCTCTTCTTGCGCTGGCGGTCATCGGCGGAACCGCAACACAGGCCCGGGCCGCTGACGGCGAGCAGCAGTTTGCTGAACTGGGCATCTGCAAGCTGGTGAGCGGCGAGCATATCGACCACTGCCGGGTTGGTTATCGCACCTGGGGCACGCTCAACGCCGACCGTTCCAATGCGGTGCTCTTTCCTACCTGGTTCTCGGGCACGACGGCGAGTCTGGTGGATGCGATCAAGCCCGAGGGACTTGTGGACCCGAGGAAATATTTCGTGATCGCGGTGGATGCGCTGGGCGACGGCGTGTCGTCTTCGCCTTCGAACTCCGCGACGCAGCATGGGACCGACTTCCCTGCCTTCACTATTCAGGACATGGTGAATGCCGAGTACCGGCTGGCGACCGAGACGCTGGGCCTTAAGCATCTGCACGCGGTGATGGGCATCTCGATGGGCGGCATCCAGACCTTCGAGTGGATGGTGGATTATCCGGAGTTTATGGACGCGGCGGTGCCGATCGTCGGTTCGCCGCGGCCCGACAGCCGCGACCTGCTGCTGTATCGCGCCGATGAGGACGCCGTTCGTTCAGATCCCGCGTTTCAGCAGGGCCGCTACACGAAGCCCATCGTGGCCCCTGTCGCTGAACTGATCTGGCAGCTGAATCTGACCACCCCGACGAATTACGCGCGCACGCACTCGGTTGGTCAGTTCGAATCGGATTACGCGAAGGCTGACAGGGAGGGAATTCAGCCGTTCGATGCGAATGACTGGCTCGCGCAGCTTGACGCCGTCGTTCATCACGACATTGCTCATGGCGGCGCACTGGAAGACGCGGCGAAGCGGGTGAAGGCCAGGGTATTGGTCGTGAACGCGGCGCAGGATCACATGGTGAATCCCAAACCGGCGCTCGATTTTGCCAAGCTGATCGGCGCCAAGACGCTGGTGCTCGAAGGCGACTGCGGCCACCTGGCTCCTGGCTGCGAAGCGGCCACGCTGGACCCTGCGGTGCGCGCGTTTCTGGACGGGCAGTGAGCCGCGGACGCGAAAAGATTGGCGCTACGCGGTTACGATCTCGCTGAAGTCGGCGATGCCGGAGAAACTTCGAAGCACCTCATCGATGAGACCAAGATGTGCGCCCCGGACCTTCTCGTCGGGGTCGAGGACCATGACCTTGTCGAAGAATGTGTCGATTACGGGGCGTAGCGTGGCGATCTGCGCAAGAGCCAAAGAATAGGCATGCTGCTCGCGCAGCTTAGCGACTTCGGGGGCGAGTGCTGCGGCAGCGCCGCGGAGGCGACGGGCTTCGTCTGAAAGCGTGATCTCGGCTGCCGAGCCGATCGTGAAACCCTTTTCGGCGGCTTGGCGCAGGATGTTTTTGATGCGCTTGAAAGCTGTCGATATTGCAATGAAGTCTTCCGAGCCGCGCACGGCGGTGAGTGCTTCGGCGCGCGCGATGGCATCGCGCACGGCATCGGCGCCGGAAGCGAGCACCGCGTTCACGACGTCGTAGGCGAAGCTCCGGACGTCTTTGAGATAAAAGTGCAGTCGCTCGCGCAAAAATGTAGAGACATTCTCATGTTCATCTCGCGGATTAATTGGCTT
>JASHVE010000357.1 GCA_030039675.1 Acidobacteriaceae bacterium
GCTTCGAACGGCATTGACAACGCTCTGAATCCGGCGGCGGAACGGGAATATCCGCTGAAGAACTTTGTGGCGAACTACGATCGCACGATTACGAATTCTCTGGTAAACGAACTGCGTCTAGGTGGCCAGATATTCCCGGCTAATGACCAGATCTATGCCAATGCCGCCGGCGGCGATTTGCCCACCGAGTTTGGGCTTCCCGGCGTGCAGGGAGATATTCTGCCGCTGATGAACTTCGGTTATCAGGAGCTTGGAAGTTCGAATGGCGTAGAGATCTTCCATGACTCAACGGCCGAAGTCGAAGATGCCGTGACCTGGACCCACGGCAAGCATTCGATCCACGCTGGCTTCGAGTTTTATCACTACATCATGAACGATGTGTATGCGGGCAATCAGGGCGCTTCAGGATCTTTTACCTTTACCGGACAGTACACGGCCAACCCAACAGTGAAGGCTACCGGCAACGGGTTCGCCGACTTCCTGCTGGGCCTGCCTGAAGAGGTGCAACAGGGCGAACCCATCAATTTCAATCTGCGCAACAGCCTGTTTGGCGGATTTGTGCAGGATAACTACCGCGTGACGCCGAACCTGACCCTGAACCTGGGCCTGCGCTACGAACTGACGACAGCGCGCGGCGACAAGAACGCGAGCGAGAATGTCAACTTCAACAAGATCACCGGCGCGCCCGAAGTGGGCACCAACTACAACACATATACGGGCATCGACAACCTTCAGCCGCGTATTGGCTTCTCCTGGCAGCCGCCGTGGGATTCGAAGACCGTACTGCGCGGCGCCTACGACATCTCTACATATATGGAAGGGAACGGCGTGAATAACATGGCCGTGGTCAATCCTCCCAATGTCATCATGCACGACGAGCTGAACAATGCCGCGTCGGCGGGATTCAACTACCCGGTCACGACGCTCGATCAGGGCTACTCTACGTTCTCTGCAGCGTGCACTGCGGCTCAACTGGAGGCGTATGCGGCAAATTGCATCTCGGGCGTGACCACGCACGCAACCGACCCCAACCTGCAGCCGGCCGTCGATCAACAATGGAACGTGGTAGTTCAGCATCAGTTTCAAGCGAACACGACCGTTTCGCTGGGCTATGTGGGTAACAAGATCGACCATCTCGCGGATATCTATCTGTTCAACCAAAAAGAGCTGAACTCGGCTGGAGCGGTTGTGCCGGGGCCGTTCGAAACGCAGTTGATCGCCAACGGCGTAGGCCAGGCGCGGTTTAACGGGTCAGATGGCGTGTCGCGCTATGAGGCGTTGCAGGCAGTCATTCAGCAGAGGAACTACCACGGACTCGATATGCAGTTCTCGTATTCGTGGTCCAAGTGTCTGACTAACACACTGGGCTACTTCGGCTCCTACGGCGACGAAGAAGGTGCAGGAGAATCACAGACTCAGGCCACACAGAACTTCTTCCAGAATGAATACAACCCAATGGGAGACTATGGACGCTGCACGACGGACGTCGCGTCTTACTTCACCGGCTACGCGTTGTACGATCTGCCGTTCGGCCGGGGACGCACGTTTGGCAGCGGCGTGAGCAAGCCTGTGGATGAGGTGATTGGAGGCTGGCAGGCAGGTGGGAATATCACGCTTCACACCGGCTTCGGGATCACGCCCTTTGCCGGCGACTATATGAGCGATCTATTACCCTCAAGTGCGTCTGCTCTTACCGGCTCGTATGAGCCTCGCCCCAACTGCGTTGCCGGTGCGGCCACCAATCAACCCTTGCAGACCGTACAGATCGGCAGCAGCATCGGCAAGACAAATCTGAATCCTGCTGCGGTGACAGAGGTGAATCCGGGCCAGTTTGGCAACTGCCAGACGGGGGCGCTGCGCGGTCCCAGCCTGAAGACGGCTGACTTCAGCCTGACCAAGCACTTCCCGGTGACGGAGAGAGTGAATATGGCTCTTGCAGCGCAGTTCATCAACTTGACCAATACGCCGATCTTCAGTGTGCCAGCCAGCTGGTGGGGGCAATATAGTTCGTGCGTTTCCTGCAACGGCGTGCGCACTACGGGGCTTCTTGGCGGGGGTTCCGGAACGGTTGGACTATTCGGTTTACTTGACGGGTCGAATCCAGGCCGCGAGGTCGAGCTCTCACTCAAACTTGCCTTCTAACGGCGGGTCATCAGTTAATCGCAAGAGGACCCCATCCTGGTGATGGGGTCCTTTCTTTGTACACAAAAATCAGCGAATTTTTTGCGGTTTATGCCGATATCGCCGCGATATGCTTTCCCTCCAGCCGCGCGACGCTGACTTTGTTGCTGATCATCTGCACGGCGCGTTTACCGCTCAGTGCGGCTCCTTCCTGCCATCCGACTAAGTGGCTGGTGTGGTCACCGGCGAAGTAGATAGGGCCATCCGGCGCGGTGATCGTGTTGTAGTCCTGTTGGGAAAGCCCTTCGATCCACGATCCCTCGTTCCACCGAATATGGCCCCATCCACAAAAGATGGGCTTCTCCAGCTCCTTGCCGTGGCCTGGGTGCAGCTTCTCAACCTGCGCGCGGGATGCATCGAACTTTTCCTGCATCGTGAGCTGATCGAACCCACCTGAAAACTCATCCATGTATCCGGAGACGATGATGCCGCGCTCCGACATGAGCGAGGCGCTCGGATACCACACGGGGCTTGGGCCCTGCGACAGGAACGATAGGCCCCCGTAAATGTTGTAGTCGGTCTCCCAGAACCGCCGCGACTCCCAGGGAATTTTGCAGAACGAGCCGTACTGTGCGTTCTGTACCACTCTGCGATGATCGGCATCCAAGTCTGCTCTTATCTTGCGCAGGATCGTGAGCGGCATCGTGCAAACGGCGTAGTTCGTCTCGATGGAATGCTGCACGCCAGCCGTCTCGTATGCCACGCGCACGCCCCTGGCGGTTTTCGCAATCTCGGTGACCGGCGCCGAATAAATCACGACTGGTCCGAGAGACCTAGCA
Source organism: Acidobacteriaceae bacterium (assembly GCA_030039675.1). Taxonomy (GTDB): domain Bacteria; phylum Acidobacteriota; class Terriglobia; order Terriglobales; family Acidobacteriaceae; genus Telmatobacter. The sequence goes on from JASHVE010000357.1 coordinate 2,961, forward strand.
AGCGCATTCGATATCTGTTGCATGCCGCCGACGGGTTGCAGCATGGTGGCCTGCCAGTCCCACACCTCTTCAGACAGTTCGGCATTCCAGAAGTTCGCGTCGAGCAGAGCGTGAAGCGGAATGGGATCGTTGCTGACAATCATGGATTGGGGTCCCGCTCCAGGGTAGCGGCTGATGCCAGCCCGGTCGCAGCCGACATAATGGCCATCTCTGTTGAGCGCGCCGTACCGCCGCAGCGCTTCGATCAGCCGTTCGCGATCCTCAGGCGAGATCTCCTGATCGAGAGCGCCTCCGGTGACAGCTTTGGCTAGCAACTCGCTAATCAGGCCGCGCGTATCGTTGATGACCTTGCGCTGCAGATAGGGCTTGCCGCCGTTCACGTTGTCGTTCTGGAGCAGTGTGGAACGCGAGGTATTGATTTCGACTTCGAGGGGAACGTTCAACTCACGACAGTAGTTCAGCATGGTGTGGTGAACAGAGGGTAAGCGGGCCGCGCCCATGTTTTGGTAGAGCCCTTGGCTCCATGTAATTGGCTGGCGAGCGCCGTCGACGAACTCCACGACGTCGCCGTTCCTGGCGCTCCACGCGCGTCCGCCTGGACGATGCCTTGCTTCTAATAATGTGACGCTGTAGCCGAGCTTGCGCGCTTCATACGCTGTGGTCAATCCAGCGACGCCGCCTCCCAGCACAACCACGTCCACTCCATTGCCAACGCCATCTGCCGCGGCAATGGGCTCTGCCGCAGACTCGGCCACAGGCAACAGCCCGAGACTTTGCATGGCGACGAACGCCGCGGTATAACCTCCGACTTGTCCAACGCGCGTTAGAAAATTGCGCCGTGAGATTCCCATCCAATTCTCTCCTTCGTGTTGAGTATGTCGGGTCCGTATGTTTACGTTTAGAATGTCCGATGTGAAGAAGCGCCATCTAGTAAGCCTTACTCGGGTGTTTGTCCAAACAGGCCCAAAGTGGGCATCACGAATGGACGCCCGCAGCGCGGGCTGAGATTGTGAATAGCACGAGCAATTAATTCCTTGCCCGTTCCGGTTTCTCCAAGAACCAGCACGGTGGAATCAGTAGGTGCCACGCACTCCACTGGGGCTGACACAGATTCGAGAGCGGGGCTGCTGCCGACGATTTGGTCAAATTGGTGATCTCCATCTTCCTGATCACGAGACCGAGCGCTCTCAAATGATCCCATAACGACCTCCTACCAAAATCGCCGTAACTAGTCTGGAGGATCAATTTCCAGGGCCGCGCGAACGCCTTCGAGCAGATTTCCGCAGTCGAAAGGTTTTGTGAGGAATTTCATCGTACCACCCGCATCGCCTGCAACCGCATTTTTTCATCGCCGTGGGCTGTAATAAAGATGGTCGGAATTGGGTGATTTTCGTCGTGCAACTTGGCCTGCAGATCCAGCCCTGACATTCCAGGCATGCGGATGTCAGCGATGAGACAGCCGGTTTCGCGCCGCTGTCCAGAGATCAGAAAGTCCTCTGCAGACGCGAATGATTTCACCCCAAAACCTTCAGATTTTAGAAAACGTTGTACAGCCCTGTAGGCTTCGTCACCTTCAACGATTGCGATCATTTTTGCTTTCCCCTCTTTGGCCATACCGTTTCACGATACGCGCTCTCAGCACAACTATTGATTGTGATAGGGTCACTGACGTCTCTATATGAGGAAATAGCAGTAGCCATCTTGCCGGTCAGAAGCGCATTCAGTCAGCAGGCGCTTGGCCTTGCACTTCCATGGTCCACTACAGCAACCATTGCGCGACCTGGGGAGAAGGGTCTCTGGATCTCGGGCGATGGCGGTTTCCTCTTTCAGCGATCGAACTGGAAACGGCCGTACGTTTGCAGTCATCCCTGATCCGCACGATTGGATCGGTAACGTGTATGACATGGCGGCCGTCCAGGAAGCCCAATAGTACGCCGCATCTGGAGCGTGGCAGGGCTGTTGGCGAAGATGGCCAGAAGGCCGGACACGAAGCCGACGGGGTAGGAGATTCGAGGGGCTGATTCCACACGATCAGCCCTGTGGCCACGTGGTTGTCGGCTTTGCCCGCATTTTGCCCGCAAATAACGCTGATTGGGTCGTTTTTGCCGACCCGTAAGTACTGTACCGTCTAAAACTTACAATTTTAGGTGCCGCATGGCATGTAAGGGGTTGTCGGGCAGGTTCGAGCTTTGAATGGTTTAGGCTCTCACCGCGTAAAGTATCTTGCTCTCAAGTCAATCCATTCATGTGAAGAGGCTTCGTGAGCAGCCTCTCGCGCTCGACGCGCGTCTTTGCCATTTTTGGATCTCGCACCAATCGCCATCCCTCTCTCTGTGCTCCGTGAATAATCCGCGCCAAAACGATAAAATTGCATTCATGCATCGTCGCTCTTCTAGGATTTTGAAGATCATTACGATTGGTTAACCGCGTTGGTTGGCGAGCGATTACTCCCAGAACTGTGAGCTGAAAACAACAGACAACAACTATGCCCAAACAGACCGCGAAGGCCCTCATGGAACCGCGCGGTGATACTCGAAGGAATTGCTTAGAGAATTGCCTGAGGTATTTGAAAAGGAGGAGATTAGTTGAGGGAGTTGCGAAGAGCCCGGATGGCGAAATCGGCAGACGCAGCGGACTTAAAATCCAAATAAACATCAACTAAGCACATTGCAATCAATAATATAACGCTTTACATTTTCTTCCACATCTGTTACACAAATACACATGTGCGCGGCATTCTTGAGGCACGAAGGAGCTACCAATGTCCGAAACCTTAGAAAGCCAGAAACCTAAAGC
>JASHVE010000358.1 GCA_030039675.1 Acidobacteriaceae bacterium
CTCCGACGTTGTGGGCATCGAGGTCTCCACCGGCAATCCTCATTTTGTGGTCATCGTCGATGATGCGGCGTTCACGGTCGGCGGCAAATCCTGGGTGGCCATCGGCGCAGAGATTTGCGTCCATAGAGATTTTCCGGAACAAACGAACGTGGAGTTTGTACACGTCGTCAGCGAACGCGAGATCGAGATCCGCATCTTCGAACGCGGGGTGGGGCCTACGACTTCGTCAGGTACAGGTAGTTCGGCTTCGGCTACGGCCGCGCTGGCGCTGCATCGGTGCATTTCGCCGCTCACCGTGGTCGCTCCCGGCGGCGCGCAGACCGTTGCATGGAATGGGCCCGGGACCGAACTGGAACTGACCGGTCCGGCAACTCTGATTGCGCGCGGAGAAGCGTGGTGACGATCAAGCTCAAACCAATGGTGCAGGGCGCCGGCATCAGCGTGATCGCGCCCGCGAGCTCCGCGCAGGCCGACCGCGTGGAACGCGGAGTCGCCGCACTGCGCGCGCTGGGTTACGAGCCGCAGTTGGGCACAAATGCGCTAAGGCGCGGGCCGCTCTACTTTGCCGGGACGCCAAAGCAGCGGCTGGCCGATCTGCACGCGGCCTTCGAGGACGAAAGCGCAAAAACCGTGATGTGCCTGCGCGGGGGCTACGGATCGAATTACCTGCTCAACGATCTCGAAGTGTCCAAGATCGCGCGCCATCCCAAGCCGTTTTTTGCTTACAGCGATCTCACCGGCATGCAATTACGATTGCTGGACGAGATCGGGCTGATCGCTTTCCATGGGCCAATGGTGGCGGCGGATTTCTATCTGCAAGAGGGTGTGCATCTGAAAAGCTTTCAAGCGGCTCTGCAGGGCGAACCTTACTTGGTAGGCGCGGAAGAGGGCTTGCGCGCACTGCAACCCGGAACCACGAGGGGCATCTTGTATGGCGGGTGCCTCAGTATTCTGGTGTCGCTGCTAGGCACTCCCTGGGAACCGCAGACAGAAGGCAAATTGCTCTTTCTCGAAGACGTGGGCACGAAGCCTTACCAGATTGACCGCATGCTGTGGCAATTGCGCAGCGCGGGCAAGTTTGATGGCGTGCGGGGCATCGTGTTTGGCGAGATGCTTCATTGCGTCTCGCACGGCGCAGCGCCGGAGTTGCTGGAACAGGCGATCCTGAATGCGCTTGACGGTTTCGAGGGGCCAATTGCGATTGGCCTGCGCAGCGGTCATGTTTCACACCAGAACGTAACGCTGCGGTTTGGCGTGGAGGCGAAGTTGACGGTCGGCGATGCAACGCGACTTGAATTACTTGACCCGGCGGGAACTGCATGAGCGATTCGTGCAAACACATTCATCTGAGCGGAATTTGCGGAACGGCGATGGCCTCGCTCGCCGGATTGCTGCAGTTGCAGGGGCACAGGATTACCGGCTCGGATAAGGCTGCCTATCCGCCCATGAGCGATCTGTTGCGCTCGCTGGGGATTCCGGTGATGGAGCCTTATGCGGCAGCGAACCTCGATCCGGCGCCGGACCTGGTGGTAATCGGCAATGCGCTCTCGCGTGGCAATCCCGAGGTGGAGCGCATACTCGATGAGCGGATTCCGTTCGCGTCCATGGCGGCGTTGCTGCACGACGAGTTTTTGAAAGGCCGCGAGTCGCTAGTTGTCGCAGGAACGCACGGCAAGACGACCACGACCAGCATGCTGGCCTGGGTCTATCAGACCGCTTCACGCGAGCCGTCGTTTCTGATCGGCGGCGTGGCGGAAAATTTCGGATCGAGTTTCCAGTTGCGCTCCACACGCACCTTCATCCTGGAAGGCGACGAGTACGACACGGCGTTCTTCGACAAGGGTCCGAAGTTTCTGCACTACTTCCCCGACGCGTTAATCCTGACGCACGTGGAGTTCGATCACGCGGACATTTACGCGGATCTTGAGGCTGTGAAGACCGCATTTAAGCGATTGGTAAATCTGGTTCCGCGGCGCGGCCTGATCGTGGCTTACGACGGAAACCCCAATGTGACGGAGTGTGTGGCGCGGGCTCTCTGCCGCGTCGAGCGGTACGGGTTCTCTGAAAACGCCGACTGGCGCATCAAAAATCTGCGGCATGAAGCGGGATTGACGAAGTGGGAGGTCTGGCGCGAAGGCGCGCTATGGGCCGAATTGGAGATGAGCCTCGCCGGCGAGCACAATGCACTGAATGCAACGGCCGCAGCGGCGCTGGCCGCGGGGCATGGCGTGGAGAAGAAATCGATTCGCCAAGCGCTGGCAAGCTTCAAGAGCGTAAAGCGGCGGCTGGAAGTGCGCGCAGAGATCGGCGGCATCACGGTGATCGACGATTTTGCGCATCATCCCACGGCCATTCGCGAGACGCTGCGCGCTCTGCGCTCGGTCTATCCGCAAGCGCGTCTCTGGGCAGTTCTGGAGCCGCGCTCGAACACGCTGCGGCGCAAGGTGCTGGAGGCCGATCTTGTGGAGAGCCTGCGCCTCGCAGACCGCGTTGTGCTGGCCGGCGTCTTTCAGCAGCAGCGGATTCCCGATGCGGAACGACTGCATCCTGAAGATGTAGTCCGCGCGCTGCAAGCGGAGGGCACGAATGCAGAGCTTCTGCCCAATGCGGATGCGATCGTGAACGGCATTACGCCGCATCTCGCGCCGGGCGACGTGGTGGCCATCCTTTCCAATGGCGGCTTCGACGGCATTTATGAGAAACTGCCTGCGCGTCTCGGGGAACGCTTCCCCTCGGCCGATTGACCCGAGTTGACCCGCACCGCAAAACACATGCATGATCGCCTCACTCTTATTGCTCGCAACCATTCTCGTCCTCGGCATTCCCGTTGCGCTGATGTTCATTCCCTGGGCCATGATCACTGGGAATGCCACACCGCTCTATAACGCGGCCACGACGATTATGCGGATCGGCTACCGGCTGATCGGCATCCGCGTCGTGGCCGAAGGGCTCGATCGCGTACCTGCGCATACCGCATGCATCTTTATGGCAAATCACGTGTCGAACCTCGACCCTCCTGCGCTGATTCCGATCATCCCCGGACGGACTTCGGCATTCCTGAAGCGATCCCTGATGAAGATTCCTGTGCTCGGCTACGGGTTCAAGCTGGGCGAATTCGTTCCGGTGGACCGCGACGGGCGCGTCGAAAGCGCGCAGGAAAGCATCGCCATCGCGCACAAGGTGCTGGAGAAGGGGCTTCATATCACAACGTTCGTCGAAGGCACGCGCTCGCGCGACGGGCGGCTGCTGCCCTTCAAGAAGGGGCCATTTTATCTGGCCAAGGAAACGGGAGCTCCGTGCATTCCGGTATCGATCTTCGGCACGGAAGGCATGATGGCCAAGGGAAGCCTGAAGATCCGGCCGGGAACGGCACACATTACTTTTCACGCACCGATCTGCCCCAACGACTACGCGACGCGCGAGGAACTGCTCGATGCGGTGCGGGCCGCAATTGCTTCGGGATTGCCGGAGTGGATGCGGGGATGAATCCTGCCATCGCTACGGCTGCACAATCGCGTTATACCCATCGTTAAGCAACTTCATCTTCCACGTATTGGCCTCGGCCGGTGTTGCGAAAGGGCCAATGCGGACATGGATTAAATTGTCAGCAGGTTCGCGGCGTGCCGTGACGGTGTAACCGCGCTTGCGCAGCGCGTTGGTCAGCACCTGCGCGTCCTCGACGTTGGAGACGGCAGCGATCTGGACCATCAGCGATCCGGCGGCCGGCGCGACCACGGGCTGAGCTGCTGCCGGCGCAAAAGCTGGGTGAACCGTATTCGGTTGAGCCGGCTGCACAGATTGATTGGTTTCCACCGCCGGGGTCAGCGCGGGGCGAATCTGGGGCGCCGCAGGTGCAGCGTTCGATGCCACTGACTCGGCAGGCACGGGCGCAGCTTCGCCTGGTGCAGGAGTTGCAGCGTCTGCAGGCGACTGACTGGCGTCGACGGGCGCGGGCGAAGCGGCTTGAGGAAATTGTGGCGTTGCCGAAGGCTTAGTAAGGGAGGCGGACGCCACAGGCTGGTCGCCCGTGGCCGCCGCCGGCGAAGCTGGCGGAGAGGCCGTCGATCCGCGATGACCAACCGCATAACCGAGGCCGAAGCAAAGCCCGCACAGAGCCACGAGTCCAAAACTGATGGCCAGCAGCGCGCCCGAGCCCAGCGTGAGTTCGGCGTCGCGCCGTACTTGCAACGGCTCCTGCTCCCGATCGTCGAAGACTCCTCTCATGCGCCACCTCGATTCTACAAATTCCGGCAGCTATCGCCGTTCTTTCGACCGGCGCGTACGGCAATTGTCACCGCTGCCTCCTGCTGCCTGCCTATGACTGACCCGCAACTGGTTTGGAATCAGCAGCAAGCTTGTTCAACAGCGTCATCATCTCAATCGGCAGCGGGAAAACGATAGTCGTGTTCTTTTCCACCCCGATGTCGGAAAGCGTCTGCAAATACCGCAGTTGCAGAGTCATAGGCTGCGTGGCCATCAGTGCGGCGGCGTCCACCAGTTTTTGCGCGGCGTTGTACTCGCCTTCGGCATGAATGATCTTAGAGCGCTTTTCGCGCTCGGCTTCGGCCTGTTTAGCCATGGCGCGCAGCATCTGCTCCGGCAGATCAACCTGTTTCACTTCCACTGAAACGACCTTCACGCCAAACGGCTCCGTCCGCTGATCAATGATGGTTTGGATGCGCAGATTCAGCTTGTCGCGATGGCTGAGCACGTCGTCGAGCTCCACTTCGCCCAGGACCGAGCGCAGCGTGGTCTGCGAAAACTGCGAGGTCTGGTAAACGTAATTCGCTACTTTAATAGCCGCATCGTTGGGGTTGACGACGTACAGCGTGACTACGGCATTCACCTTGATGGTCACGTTGTCGCGGGTGATCACATCCTGCGGCGGTACTTCGAGCACTTCCTGGCGCAGGGAGATACGGATCATCTGGTCGAAGGGCCGGAAGACGAGAATGATGCCGGGCCCTTTGGGCGCAGGCAGCGCGCGGCCGAGACGAAAGATCACGGCGCGCTCGTATTCCCGGAGAATTTTGATCGAGTTCAGGATGTAGAGAACGACAATGGCAACAAAGATCAGAATCGGTAACGTGGAGTCGGACATGAACTTACCTCAGCAGGGATTGTACTCCGTCAGCTAACGCGAGCTTCTGTAGTGCGGGCAGCGGCGGCGACCGGCTCAACACGAAGGAGCATCTGGTCGTGACCGGTAACCAGCAGCGGCGCTCCGGCCGGAATGGGCTGGCTGGCAACGGCGCGCCAGATCTCGCCCTCCACGAGGACATGGCCTTCCGGCGCCATGGGCTCCATAGCGGTAGCGCGTGAGCCCACCAATGCGTCCGCGCCGATGCGGGCTTTGCGCAGGCGGGCGCGGACGGCCAGGCGAACCAGAAAGACGGTGATGGCCCCGAAAGCCGCGCTGATGGCGACGGCCACCAACGGGCTCACGGCGAGCTCGGGAATCGGCGCGGCCACCAGGGTAAGCGTCCCGAAGGTGAGGCAGACGATGCCTGCGATGGCCAGCGCACCATGGCCGCCGAATTTGGCCTCTAAAAGCAGCAGAACCATGGCCGCCACCAGCAGCAGCACCGCGGTATAGCGGATGGGCAGCAGATTGAGGGCGAAGATGGCGAGCAGAACCATCAGTGTGCCCAGCGCTCCAGGAACGATGGTGCCGGGTGTGTTGAATTCGAGATAGATCAGCAGCGCTCCGCCGACAAGAAAGAGCAGCGCAATGTTGGGATTGACGAGCCAACCCAGCAACCCATCGCGCAGCGTGGGGCGAAGCATTTCGACGCGAGCTCCGGTCAGGTGCAGAGTCTGCTTTGTGCCGTCAAAGCGCGTGATCTCGCGCCCATTCAGCGCCGCAAAAAGCTCCGTCTCGTTGTTGGCGATAACGTCGATCAGGTGCTGATTCAGCGCTTCCTCGGCCGTATAGGAATGCGACGACTGCACGGCTGCCGTGGCAGCTTCTGCGTTGCGGTTGCGCCGGGTGACATAAGAGCGCAAAAAAGCCTCTGCATCGTTTTCCACCTTCTGCATTTCGGTGTCGTCAGGTTTGCCCATGGCGAAGACCACGTGAGCGGCGCCGGCCTCCGTACCGGGGGCCATAGCGGCTATATCCGCAGCTTCGAGAAGAAAGAATCCCGCAGAGCCGGCGCGGGCTCCGGAGGGTCCCACGTAGATAATGACCGGCACACGTGAGCTCAGAATGGCTCCGGCCATGGCGCGCATCGAATCCACCAGACCGCCGGGCGTATCCATCTCGATCAATAGTGCCTGGGCGCCGTCGGCAGTGGCGCGGGCGATCGCGCGATTCAATTCGTCAGCCGTCACCGGCTGGATGGTGTCATCAAGGACGAACTTATCGACCAGCGGCTGAGTCGCCGGCGGCTGCGTCTGGATTGCAGATAGGAACGCTGCGGTTCCCGCCAGGATGGCTGCAACCAGCAACATTGCAAGCTTCTGGAAGGTGAACCAGCGAATGTGCTGAAGCATGGCTTACTCCTCCAGGACCTCCGGCTGGGCCCTGTTGACCCCTATTGACCCCTACTGACTTTGACCGGTGCGGGCCAGAACCTGCCGCAACAGTTCCCGCGCCGCCTGGTTCGAGGTATCGAGCTTAAGCGCTTCGCTGGTTTCGCTCTTTGCCTCGGTGAGATGATTCTCCGACAGATCCAGCCGCCCCAGTACAAGATACGCATCGGCGGACGGCGACAGTTCCAGCGCTCTGTGAGCCTCCTGGCGGGCTCCGGCGCTATCGCCGGTGCGCTCGCGAATCTCGGCAAGTCCGACGTGGGCCTCGGCCACCTGGCCATCTGCGGCAACTGCGGACTGATCGAGCCGCTCAGCCTCGAGCAGGAGCCCGCGGTCGAAAAAGCCCTTTGCCTGCGCTGAGAGCTTCAACGCCCGGTCGCGCGGCGTGAGCGCGGCCATCCGTGTTGCATCCATCTGGTCAAGCATCGCCGCGGCCTGGCGGAATGCGGAGGCATCAAAGGTGCGCACAATACGCTCAAGAGGGTCAATCGTGGCCGGCGGATCGGCCCCGGCGGCGGTTGGCATCACCGATGGCGATTTCCACGCCGCCGCCAGCGACTGCGCTTCACCATCCGCGGGGTGCAGCTTGAGGCACTGCGCCAGCTCATTCAGAGCGGCAACAGTTTTTCCGTTGCGCTTGAGGCTGACGGCAAGATTGAAGTGGTAATCAGCCCCATTTGGATCGGCAGAAGCCGCCTGGACAAAAAGGGCCGTTCCGTCGTGGCCCTGGCGGCTGACGGCCACGCCCTCATTGTTGACCACTTCGGCCAGCGGAAGAATGCGTGCCACATCGGCAAAGGCCTGCTCAGCCTGCGCATACTCGCCGGAAAAGAGCAACGACAAACCGCGATAGAAGTCGGCTTCGAGACCGTCGGGGCCGCTGCGGTCGACCTTGTCGAAGGCTTGAACGGCTCGCTCGTACTGCTGGCTCTGGTAGTCTTCGCGGCCCAGCGCCATCCAGGCAGGACTGAATCCCGGACTGAGCTTTACGGCCTGCTCAAGGTGGCGCAAGCGCTCCGCCTGGTCTGGTTCCGTGATGCCGCGAATGTATTGCTCGTAGGCGTCGAGCCGCAACCCCGATCCCGCGGCGATGAAGGTCTCTTCCCCGACGTTCAGAGACGGGTCGAGCTCTCGGGTCAATTTCCACGCCAGCGAGTCGAAAACGGCAATCATGTCCTTCATCTCACCGCGAGCGGTCACGGGTGCGGTCATGCGCAAGTGGGGCACATCGACTAGCTGGGCTTCAGCTACAATCTCGGTTCCATCCGTCGAGTAGTTGCCGACCACAATCGAATCTGCGTCGAGGGTCTGCGCCAGCTTGAGCGAGCTGGCGCGCGACGGCTGAAAGCCCTGCGGCAGCCCCAGATGGTCGAGGGCATACATGCGGTCGGCGCGCGTCATTGGGGCAAAACCGGCCGAGGCAAAGCGGCTGGTGAGCAGGTCGGCCGCGGCCTCGCGGATCCACTCCAGACTGGGCTGTCCCGTCCGGTTATCGAAGGGCAGCACGAGCAGGATACGGCCCCGGTCCGCAGCTGCCCCAGCGGCTTCTGCAGGCGACTGGGCCAAAGCCCAAACCACCGAAAATAAAGAGAAAACCAAGACACACCCGGCACAGATAGCGGCTCTGCGCGCCTTAAGCACACGAATTAGAAAAGGAGTACGCACAACAGGGAGATTATAGGCTTTGCCGCTACTCGCAGGCTGCCGAAAGCTGTTGGCGGCACGCGCCTTCGTCACTATGATCGGCCTATGGCATCCCGGCGAAGATTTACCCCGGTTTGGCGAGCCCTGGTCGAGATCGGTTTCATCATCTTCCTCTTTTACTCGAACCTGCTGATGGGCGAGTTCGACCGCTCGGCCGGCCGGGGAAAGACGCTCGCCTTCGCGCTGGGCGACATCTTCACGGGAACAAATCTTACGATCGCACTATGCTCGGCAATGGTCGGACATCTCATCTTTGAGTTTTTGCGGAGGAATTTCAGGGACTAGAGCAGTGAGGTATGAGGAATCACCTACATAATCACTCCTCCATTTCCGGAGCGGGGCTTTTGCGGAGGCGCCGGTTGTCGCGCTGGAAGCTGCACCGGCCGTTCTACGTGTGCCTCCACCTGCCGGTTGAAGCGGATCAGGGCGATCCACATGCCCTGGTCCTTGCTCTTCCACACCAGAGTTCCGCCGAGTTGAAAAGCAATTGTCTCCGGCGGCAAATCATGGTGCAGGCCGAAATAGCGCTCGTCGAGGGCACGGCTCCGCGAGCCGAGAGTGAACAACGGCGAGGACGGATCGTACTTGGTAGAGAAAACCAGTGCCGCCGAATACTTTTCCGGCTCCTGCGCCGCGCTCTCGATCTGCGCAGCCGAAAAGTCGTCGATCGGGCATACGTCCCAAGGCTCTTTCACGTAGCCAAGCTCGGGCCGGGTCAGCTCGTCGGTCATGGGCCACGCCGTAAGTACTGTGGCACCGGAATAGCGGTGTTCGAGCTGCTCGATGCCGGCCAGCTGCAGCCGGACCACCTCTGCATAGGCGAGATTATCTTCCGGTGCGAAGCCGTAAGGGGGGTTAATGAACAGTCCAGCGATGAAGGCGCCTGCCGAGAGCAGCCCTACTGTCTGCCAGTAGGGAACCCGGCGATAAAGGGTAGAAACGGCGAGAAGCAGGACCAGCGGGTACATGGGCAGCAGATAGCGCGTGAGCAGCGCGCCGCCTAAGACGCTGAAGAGCAGAGCCTCCACCAAAAGGAGAACAAAGATGCGGCGGAGGGCAGGAGAAGGGATGGCCGGCCGCTCTTGTCCTTCGGCGTCAGGGCGCGGGTCCAGCAGAAGAGCCGCCAATGCAATGAACACCGGCACAAACAGGTTCATGTGCACAGTGAGATGGAGGATGCGATGCCCAAAGGCTGCCAGAAAGCGCAGCGGCGAAAGCGTGGACTCTGCGTTGTAGCGCAGATACTGCGCATTACCGAAGACAAAGCCAGTTTTGGCGTAATGGTAGCCATACCACGCAGCCAGCGGCACAACGCAGACGCAAAGCCACACAGCTTCCCGCCAGAGGCGAGCACGCGCAGGTGGGTGTTGCCGAAAGCTTTCCGCCAGAGCGATGGCCGCGAGCGTGAGCGGGATGGCAATCGAAGTCTCCTTGCATAAGGCCGCTGCCGAGAACCAGAGCGCCGCGGCGATCCCGTTGCGACCTCGCGTCGGGAGCGCGTAGACCAGTCCCCACAGCGAGCAGCTTGCGGCGAAGATGTCCGCCTGAGCGAGTGAGCTTTGAGCAAACCAAATGGGATAAAGACCGGTCAGCACCGTGGTCCAGAAGGCCACCGACGCCACGCCCACCAGGCGCATCGTCAGCCGCCACACAGCGAGCAGTCCGAGCGCAGCCACAATCAGCACCGCCTCGCGCGTAACCTCAGGCTCAAAACCGGAAAGTTTCCACCAGAGCGCCAGGTAGACGCTGGGCAGCGGTGGATGCGCGTTGCTGAGCGTGGTGATGGGGATAAGGGACCCGGTGCGAAAAAAATCCCACGCGGCGGGAATGTAATAACCCGCCTCGTCCCAGTAATAGGGGATGCGAAGCAGCGTGAAATGGCTGGCATAGAGCGCTGCGAAGACTACCGGGAAGATCATCCACAGCGGCAGCGGCGCATCGGGCCAGGGGTTGAGGATTTTCTTCAAACGCAAGGCAAGTCTCCGCGGAGTGAGCAAAAAGACGACGACCGCAGCTTAATTGACCGGCCCGCGCGGAAAGCCCTGGCTTTGCGGCTCGAGATTGAGGGTGCCGAAGGCCTGTTCGTACTGTGCGATGTTCTGCCCCAGCACGTTCCAGAGCGCCTTCGCCTGCTGGGGACTGAGAAAGATGGCCTGGTGGTTACGGATCGTGACTTGCTCGGGGCTCTCACTGGAGGCGAGGCCGAAGACAAGCTGGAAGTCCCAGACGCTCACGCGCACCTGCACGCTATTGGCGTAGCTTTCACGATAGTCGGGGGTCTGGGCAAGATTCAATTGGGGCTGTGGTGGGGTGGGACTCATGATGTTTCCAGCTTACGCTCCAAGGGCTGGCTGTGCCGAGAGCGTGATCTTGCTGAAGCGATGCCCGAAGTCATCGGGCATTGCGCACGTGGTGCAAATCCAACACAAGGGGACAGCCTTCGCAACGCGGCGCGCGCCCGCAGTGCGCCTTGCCGACCGCAACGGTGAGCGCATGAAACTCGTTGAAGAGTGGCGCGTGACTGGCCGGGGGATCGGCTGCGAAAGCCCGCCGCGTGAGATCGGCAAGTGCGTCATATCGGATGCGGCCATCAGAAGGATCGAGAAGCTTGTGGCGCTCGGCGATGCGGCGCAGATACTCGTCGGCTACCGGCACGGCATGTCCGAGTGCGTAGAGCAGAATAGCGTCTGCGGTCTCGGGTCCCACGCCGGGCAAGTCCAGAAGACGCTTGCGCAGGCTGGCCGTGGGTGCGGCGGCAAGCGCGTCGAGCGAGCCGCCGAATTCCTCATCCAGCATTGCAACGAAGGCTTTCAGCGCAGACGCCTTACGCGTGAAAAAGCCGGAGGGCTGGATAAGCCGCTGCAGTTCCTCGACTGGGAGCTTGCGCAGGCCTTCAAGTGAAAGCGCGCCAGCTGCACGCAGGTTGGCCAGGGAGCGCTCCACGGCCTTCCAGGCCGTGTTCTGCGTGAGATACGCACCCAGAATCACTTCGAAGGGAGTCTTCGCCGGCCACCAGTACTGCGGGCCATACGCCGCCCCGAGCTGATCGTGCATGCGGCGCAGGCGCTTGGCAGGCGCGAGCTTGTTGGCGACGGTCACGGCTGTCTTTAGGATAAGCGGTGAGGAGATTTGTGATGAAGAGCCACACCGAGTACCTGGTTTTCGAAACCCGGAAACGCCGCGAGATGGTGCACATCACCGATGAAGTGGAAAAGATCGTTGAGCGCAGCGGCGTGAAAGACGGACTGTGCTTTGTTTCGCCCATGCACATCACCGCTGCGGTCTACGTGAACGATCTGGAGAGCGGCTTGATCGAAGACATCGGCAAATGGCTCGAGCAATTGGCCCCTGCGCACCCCGACTACAAACATCACAAGACTGGCGAAGACAACGCCGACGCACATCTGAAAGCGCTGCTCCTGCACCATGAAACGACGCTGCCGGTGACCAACGGCAAGCTGGACCTTGGCACCTGGCAGCGCGTCTTCTACGCCGAGTTCGACGGACAGCGGCGCAAGCGGGTCATCGTGAAGGTGCTGGGGGTGGAGTAGAACGGCGAGTCAGCGAGTTAGCCAGTTAGCCAGTTAGCAAGGCGGCAAGTTGGCGAATGCATCGCTCAAACCGCTGACCTGCAGACTCGCTAACTTGCTGACTCACTCATGGCTCATCCGTGATCTTGCGCCATGTGCCCGTTCGTTGACCCTGCGCGGCATAGTCGATTCTGCTGCGCGGCATTACTACAAGGTCGACGCGGCGGTTCTCGGCCCGGCCCTCCGGCGTATCGTTGCTCGCCACCGGATGAAATTCGGCATAGCCCGCGGTGGAGATGCGATCGGGTGGGATCAGCCGATGATCGAGAAAGATGCGCGCGATGCTCATGGCACGGGCTGTCGAGAGCTCCCAGTTGGAATCGAATTCGGCCGTGTGAATGGGAACATTGTCGGTATGGCCCTCAATGCGCAGATCGTAGGGAGTGCTCGCAAGCGAAGCAGCGATCTGACGCAGGATGGGAAGCGTCTCCGGCTTCGGCGTGGCCGCACCGGAGGCGAAAAAGCCCGCTTCCCGAAGGCTGATGACCAGACCGTCGTGGCCCATCTGGATGGAAACCGTGTGGCCCGCAACCTGATTCGAAAGCGTCTGCGTGAGTTCACGCCGGATGCGGTTGAGATCGTCACGGACCGGCGCCGGCGCCATCACATCTTCTCCCATGATGATGTTCATCGGCACGGCCGGTTTATCGGCTCCCGACGGCCCATTCACGGGTTCGGGTTTACGTGCGGCTCCGGGAAAGATGCCGAGCGCACGAAAAGCGGCGTTGATGGAAGCCGCGACTTGCGCCTGCTTCTTCTGGTTGGCCGTGGCCGAAGCGTATAGCACCACGAAGAACGCAAACATGAGCGTGATGAAGTCAGCATAGGAGACGAGCCAGCGCTCATGGCTCACATGCGGCTTGTGGGCCCGCCGGCTCATGCAGCCCGCTCTTTCTTGTCACGGTCCGATTCGTCGAGAAAGCCGGCGAGCTTGATTTCAAGCATGCGCGGATTGAGGCCTTCGAGAATCGAAATCACGCCTTCGAGCAGCATCTCGCGACGGCGGTGCCCGTCGCGGATGCGAAGGCGCATCTTGCCAGCAAATGGAAGAAAGAAGAGATTCGCGATCCCTACGCCGTAGATGGTCGCCACGAAGGCAACCGCGATGCCCCGGCCCACCTCCTGAATGTTGTCGAGGTGCTGCATCACCTGGATGAGGCCTAGCACAGCGCCGAGAATGCCGATGGTCGGCGAAAAACCTCCGGCCGATTCGAAGACCGCCGGCAAACGCTCCTCGTCTTCAGCCGTGGAATCAAGGCTGACGCGCATGATATTGCGCAGCTCGGCGGGCTCAGTGCCGTCCACAGCGAGCATGAGAGTCTGCTTTAGAAATGGATCCTGAATGCTCTCGAGATCGGTATCGAGCGAAACCACTCCCTGGCGGCGGGCCTTGTTGGCGAAGCCAACCAACATGCCGATCAGCTGGCCATCGCGCTTGCGCGGCGCGGCAAAGATATGAATCAGACTGCGGAAGGCGGCAAGCACCGTGGTAAGCGGAAACTGGAGAAGCACAGCGCCAAGTGTGCCGCCAAAGACAATCAGCGCCGCGGTTGGCTGCAGAATCTGGCC
>JASHVE010000359.1 GCA_030039675.1 Acidobacteriaceae bacterium
GTGCGAGATACCCGACGAGGCTGCCGGACTGCTCGGAGCCAGCTTGGTCAAGCTGCTCCATACAGAAAACGATCGGTCCCCGTTGAAAAGCGATGCGCCCGCGATCCTCATTCACGGCCGGGTTTGCCTTGAGGAGATGCGTGCTCATGTCGAAGCTGAGATCGACCGTATCGCCAGGCTGCCAGCGGCGGCCAATCGGCAGGTAGGCACCGGGGCGCACATCAGCAACCGCGGCGCCATTTACTCGCACATCAGAGTCCTGCGACCAGCCTGGAATCCGGACGTACAGCGTAAAGTCGGAAGGCTGCTCTGGGCTCACGGTTATCTTTACGTCACCCTCCCACGGATAGCGGGTTTCCTGCCGGATGCGGAACGTGGAGCCGTCATGGAGCCGCCAATTGAAGACCGAGTTGTCGTAGAGATGGACGTAGACTCCATCCTCGCTGGTGCTGTAGAAGTAGCCTGGGAGCGATGCAAATGTGCGCTCGAGATTGGGCGGACAGCAGGTGGTGTCATACCAGGGATTCCGGATATTGCCTTCCGGCGCATGGCGGTCCGCGAAGTTACCGCCTGGATCGAAGGCCAGCGGATTGCGATAGCAGTAGGTGCGGCCGTCGAGCGACATGCCCGAGTTGATTCCGTTATACAGCGAGCGCTCGATCACATCGGTGAAACGCGCATCGCCTGAAGCCGCCAGCATGCGCCAATTCCACATCATTACGCCAATGGCGGCGCAGCTTTCGCCGTAGGCCCGCGCGTTGGGCAATTCGTAAGGATCACCGAAGGCCTCGCCGGTCTCGCGCGCTCCTACGCCGCCGGTCACGTAGAGTTGATGCTGGCTCAGGTCGTCCCACAATAAATTCAGCGTCTTCCAATAGGCGGGGTCACCGGTTTCCAAATAGTAGTCGGTTGCGCCGCAGCAGGCATACATAGCGCGCACCGCGTGGCCTTCAAGGTGCGTTCGCGAGGTGAACGGAATGCCGCAGAACATATAAGTGATCTGTTGCGGCCGCAGCGGAATGCGCTCGTCGCCGTGCAGGATGTAGCCCGCCAGCTCCACATAGGCGCGCTTCCCTGTTGTGCGATATAACTCCACAAGCGCCATCTCGATTTCAGGATGGCCAGCCACAATACCCTTCTGGTTGGGGCCCGGGCCGTAGTTCGGGAGGAGAAAGTCATCTAGGTAGCGGATGCCCGCATCGAGCAAGGTGCGGTCTCCAGCGGCGCGATACAGTGCAATCGCCCCCTGCAGCATGTGGCCGAGGCAATAAAGCTCGTGGCCAGTGGTCTGGGTATCGTAGAGCATCCGCAGCGGCTTGCGGTCGTCCTGGTAGTACGTATCCAGATAACCGCTGGGCTCCTGCGCCGCAACCACGTCGCGAATAATCGTATCGAGAGACGTGTGAAGCTGCGGGTGATCGCCGGATTGCAGCGCGAATCCGACAGCCTCGGCCCACTTGTAAATGTCAGAGTCGGAATAGACTGGGCCGATCTGTGGCGCGGAGGACTCCCCTTCCAGACGCAAAAAGTTGTTGATGCGTCCATGCTCGAGGAGTTCATCCTGCATCGAGGGAATGCTGGAAGCGACGTTGGTGGCGCGTCGTTTCGACCAGAACCCTTCCTGAATCTTGACAGCGCGGATAGGAACGGTTTGCAGTTTTGCAAAAGGTGAACGTGTAAGATCGATGACGCCCGCGTCCTTCCAGGCAACGTCGGGAGCGGCGGGAGTGTTGACCAGCGGTACAAGAGCGTTTGCCACGCCAGGCCGTGTCTGGGCTATCGCAACAGGGACCATTGAAGCCGCAGCCGAAGCAAGAAACTTTCGCCGCGAAATTTTGGATTTCATCCTCAACTCCTTTTGCTTTAGAGTTCCCGCATTCGCCCCGGGGCGGCCCTGCTCTGAGCCCCGATTTCGATCGAATTGTAAGGGGACAAAAATCCGCGTCATTCACGATAACAAACGCGCAACGAACCTTCAATCTCTAAACTCGCCCCGGGGGGCCATCGCGATCTGGTGTGTCATCATGGCTCTAGAACCTCGCGAGGCCTCAGCCTGGAACTCGACTTGGAATAGGAGTTACATCTTGTGATGCCGGCCTCGACGGCCGCGTGAGACAGAACTCTTGCTCGTCAAGTGCCGTGAGCCTTGCAGTAAAATTTCGCTCGATGTTTTGGGAGAAGCGAATGAACCGCCGTCAACTTCTTGTCGCATCGGCCGCGGCCGCTGTCGCCCATGTGGTTCCCGCACAGCTCGCGGGAGCGGCTTTCACCGGGCTCACTGGCCGTCCATCGGAATCGAATCGGCGCTTTCGTTCGGCAGTGATCGAGCGCACCATCGCCGAGATGCGTATCTCTCTCGGAAGTCTGGAACTGGCGCGAATTTTTGAAAACTGCTTTCCCAACACGCTCGATACCACAGTGTTTCCGGGAACCTTCCAGGGCAAGCCCGACACCTACGTCATCACCGGCGACATCGATGCGATGTGGCTGCGCGATTCTGCCGCACAGGTGTGGCCATACCTTTCATTCGCCAACGAAGACGCGGCATTGCGCAATCTTCTGGAAGGCGTCATCCGACGCCAGGCTAGGCTGATTCAAATAGACAGCTATGCGAATGCATTTACGCGGAACACGACCGACCCTCCGCTGAAATGGGCCGTGCATGACCGAACGGACATGCACCCAGGCGTCGCTGAACGAAAGTGGGAGATCGATTCGCTCTGCTATCCCGTCCGGCTCGCGCACGGCTTTTGGAAAGCGACGGGGTCACAGGCTCCGTTCGATGCGCACTGGACGCAAGCAGCCAAACGGATCGTAGCGACCTTTCGCGAGCAGCAGCGCCTGGACAACCAGGGACCATATCATTTTGAACGCAGCACACCCAAACCGAGTGACACGCTTCCTTTGAACGGCTACGGCAATCCCATCAGGCCAGTCGGCCTGATCTGTTCGGGCTTCCGCCCCTCGGACGATGCCTGCATCTATCCCTTTTTTGCTCCCGCCAATCTGTTCGCCGCACTCACACTAGAGCGCATCGCGGAGATCGCGACGGCGATTTACGGCGACCAGAGCTTCGCCGAAGAGTGCCTAAACTTCGCGCGACAGGTACGGACGGCCGTCGGACAGCAGTGCATCGTTCATCATGCGACGTATGGGGACATTGTGGCCTACGAGGTAGATGGTTACGGCAACACGCTGTCAATGGATGATGCCAATGCGCCTGGACTGCTCTCGCTTGCTTATCTTGAGTTACTGCGCAGCGACGATCCGCTCTATCTGCGCACACGGGCCTTCGCTTTGAGCGCCGACAACCCCTACTTCTTTCGCGGCACTGCGGGTGAGGGCATCGGAGGACCGCACATCGGCCGAGACTACATCTGGCCCATGTCCATACTGATGCGAGCGCTGACAAGCAACTCCGATACAGAGATTGCGCAATGCCTGCACACGCTCTGCACCACGACTGCCGGCACAAATTACATGCACGAGTCCTTTCAGAAAGACAATCCCGGCGAATACACGCGGCCGTGGTTCGCGTGGGCGAACGGCTTGTTCGGCGAGCTGCTGCTCAAGCTGCGCCGCGAGCGTCCTCAACTGCTGCAGGAATTCCGTGTACGGGCGTAGAGACGAAAAAGGGCAACCTTCCGCGTGAACCTCACGATTTGCGAAGTATTCGAGTTGGTTCTACCGCGAGCCTGGATCCTTCGAAGTGCGCGGAAAGGTTTTCGAGAGGTATGTCTCAATCCTATGCAGTTCGCTGTTGCTCGCCTGTGCTCCCTTCGCAGACATCGTCTGGACTACGTTACTCCAGTCCTGCGGAGTCAGCCGCTGCTGGGCGACGATATCGAGCGAGTGGCAGGCCGAGCACACCTGTATCGTGATGTCGCGCCCAGATCCTGCGGGCAGCAGTGCCGCATCCGGCCGGAGCAATGCCCGCTCTCTCGTGAGAGCCGTTTGTGCAGGCGTGCTGGACGGCGTCTGTTGCTCCACAGGCGGCGGATTCGGACTCGCCTGAACAAGGTTGGGTGCGCCGCCCGGCCCGCCGTCCAGGGTGAACGCGATCACTTCGTCGCTCACGATCGGCGCGCGCAGCAGGCTTCCGCCCGTCGCGACAACCGCTACATACTGCTCTCCCCGCGCATCGGCATAAGTAATGGGAATCGATACCGCGGAGGCCGGCAGCCGGTACGTCCACAGCTCCTCGCCGGTCCGGGTATCGAAGGCGCGAAAACGCGCATCGTCGGTCGCGCCGATGAACGTTAACCCGCTTGCGGTGAGAATGGGTCCGCCGAATCCGGGGCGTCCGGTGTTCTGTTTTCCCGCCGGCAGATTGTCGCTCACGCCGAGTGTCGATCGCCACGCGACCTTCCCTGTATTCACATCGACGGCGACCAGTTCACCCCACGGAGGCTCATTGCAGGGTAGGCGTTCCGCTGGATTCCAGAAACGTACAACGCCGGCGAGCGGGCCGGAGTTGGTAAATCCTCCATCCGGGTCGCGCAGAATACGAACTGGCTGCCCGAGGTTGAATACATTGACCACGAAAAGGCCTTGCTTGGGATCGAAAGCTCCGCCGGAGGCATTCACGCCGCCGGCTGTCGCCGGCAGATTGACTGTGTAACGGCCAAAGGCTGGAGGCGTATAGGGCTGCGTTCCGAGCAGAATCTGGTTTTCGTCTACGTAGTTTCTGCACCAGGCCGCGTGTTCAGGCGTTTCGTCGTACAGCTTCACGCTCGTCTGCGCGAGTGGTTCCGGCGTTACAGGAAATGGCTGTGTCGGCGAAGCATGCTCTCCGGGAACATCGCTGGGCGGCACCGGTCTCTCTTCAATCGGAAACAGCGGCTTTCCTGTAACGCGATCGAACACAAACAGCAGGCCCGTCTTGTTGACGACCACGACTGCAGGGATGGTTTTGCCGTCGCGGTGGACGTCGATGAGGGTCGGCGGCGTTTCGGTGTCGTAGTCCCAGATGTCGTGATGGACAACCTGGAAGTACCACAACAGCTTTCCGGTGTTGGCGTCGGCCGCGACCACCGCAGAGCCGAAGAGATTGTCGCCCGGCCGGTCGACGCCCACACGATCGTAGTTGGGCGCGCCAAAGGGCATATAGACGATGCCGCGCTCCGCATCGACCGTCATATAACCCCATACGTTCACGCCGGAGCGCTTTTGCCAGCTATCGCCGCCCCACGTATCGTGCCCTACTTCGCCGGGCCGCGACACAGAATGAAAGGTCCACACCAGCTTTCCGGTGCGCGCATCCCAGGCGCGCGTATCACCCGCAGCTCCCAGCCCGCCACCCAGACCGCCGCGTCCCTCGCCCGTGCCCGCACCGGTAATGATGAGGTTTTTATAGATCACCGGCGGCGTAGGCAGAATGTAGATCTTTTCCGTGCCCGTGCTCATCACCTCGGGCGTCCGCAGATTCACCGCGCCGTTGTTGCCGAATGCGGTGTTCCGCTGCCCCGTCGCTGCGCTGATGGAATAAAGGAGCCCATGAGTGGTGCCAAAGATGATGGCAGGGCCGGCTACTCCATCTCCCGGCCAGTAGGCCGCTCCACGCAACGACGCCTGGTCTTCGTCGGGAATCACGAAGACCCATTTTTCTCTGCCGGTTGCGGTATCCAGCGCAACCACACGGCTGTAGGGTGTGACTACATACATCGTGGTACCCACTACCAGCGGCTGATCTTCCGACGGGCGCCATCCGCCGTCCGCTGTACCCGCCGGCTTCATGTGATAGATCCACGCCACCCTCAGTCCGCGCACATTGCCGGGTGTAATTTGTGTCAGCGGAGAGTAGCGGGTGCCTCCGGGATCGAGACCAACCATGGGCCAGGAACCCTGGGCCGTCTGTGCTGCGTCCATCTGCGGCCATAAACAGCCCAGCAGCACTGGCACCAACAAAGCGCCGCACAGCCACCAACCCATTCTGGTTTGTCCTGAAATTGCGTCCTCCCCGATTGGGCGCCGGCAATAATGCAGAATTGCATCCGGTGCGCGCACGGCGACTTCTCGCGATGCGGCCTTCGCCACCCATCAAGCAGGGCCATTAAAACAAATAGGCGGCACGCCGTAAAGGCTCCGGTTCGGAATCCGGGATAGTGGGTGAGTGGGACCCACCAGAAGACCGGACACCGAATGGAAGAGCGCATACTTCCTTCTTACAGCGCCCCGGGCGGAATACCCTCCCGCAGTTGTGCACAATGCCCGATCAAGCTGGGCAGGCCGAGTTTTAGCCTCCCGTCGTTCCTTCGTATAAAGCTATCTATCTCATAAAAAACATGTTGGCCCTGATAGAGCCGTTGTGTCTTCCTCTCTCCTCGGCAGCCTTGAATTCGGGGTGGACAGATGTCCTAACGCGGTGACATTCTTGTTGGCGCCGGAAATCAGACCAATTGCGGCGTATGTAAAGATGTACAGATGTCTAGAAGGCCTCGAAACAGGTGAACAGCACGGGCGCAGTAGCGAGGATTCAGTGTGAGGTGATCGGCCGCGGACCGAGCGCGCATCAGGAGTCAGTCCTCGTGGTAGCATCGATTCCCCAGTGGATTAACCGGCTCCGAACAAACCTCCTCGAGAGCCTATTGCTCCTCCTGTCGATTGTTTTCGTGGTGACTGCCACGGGCTGCCGAAGTCGGCAGGCGCGCCTCGCAACCACACACCACCTGGACTTCAACCAGGACGTACAGCCAATTCTGGCCAGCAATTGCTTCAGTTGTCATGGCCCCGACCCGGAAATGCGGAAAGCGGGGTTGCGACTCGACGTTGCAGAGTCTGCTTTCGCGAAGCGGCCGGGCCATCCTGACGCCATTGTTCCAGGCCATCCGGAACGAAGCGAACTGATCAAGCGGATTGAGTCCAAAGACCCGCATTACCTGATGCCGCAGAATCCCCAGGGCGAAGCCCGGCCCATGAAGCCTGCGGAGATCGCAGTCCTAAGGAAGTGGATAAGCGAGGGCGCCGTCTACCGTCCGCATTGGGCGTTTGAAAAGCCGCAGCGGCCGCCGTTACCGGCCGCCGCCGCGAACGACTCCTGGGTGAAGACCCCCATCGACGCGTTCGTTCTGGCGCGCATGCGCAAGGAGGGGTTGCATCCCTCGCTCGAAGCCGACAAACGGACGCTGATTCGCCGGGTCACGCTAGACCTGACGGGTTTGCTGCCTACGCCTACCGAAGTAAACGCATTCATCAGCGACACGTCATCTAACGCGTACGAGCACCTGGTCGATAACCTGCTCGCTCGGCCAAGCTTCGGCGAGCAGCGAGCGCGCTACTGGCTCGACTACGCGCGCTACGCCGACAGCTACGGTCTGCATCTCGATGACAATCGCGACATCTGGCCGTGGCGGGATTACGTGATCCGGGCCTTCAACGAAAACAAGCCCTTTGATCAGTTTGCGATGGAGCAGATCGCCGGAGACATGCTCCCCGCTAAAGATCTGGACCCTCTCATCGCCAGCGGCTACGTGCGCCTGGGTGTGAGTAGCAACGAAGGCGGGACCATCCCCGAGGAACTGCGCGTAAACATCGCGCGCGAGCGAACCGAGGCCTACGGCGCAACTTTCCTGGGCCTGACCATCGGCTGCGCTGTGTGTCACGATCACAAGTTTGATCCCACGACGCAGAAGGACTTCTACTCTCTCAGCGCGTTCTTCAACAATATTGACGAAGTCCCGTTCAACGGCGACAGGCCGGTGTGGACGCCCGTAGTCCGCATTCCCACGCAGCAAAACACCAGTACCTATGATCGTGTCCTCGCCAAGCGGTCAGAGTTGGCCGAACAACTGCGTTCTATGCGCGTCGCAGAGCGCGTTCTGGTGCAACGATGGATCGCCTCTCGCCAGAACCCCGCAGTGCCCGTTTCCACCGACAAGCTGATGCTTCGCCTGCGCCTCGATGAAGGCGGTGGCGAGGTGCTGAAGAACAGCGCGCCTCACGCGCAGCCGGCAAGCTTTCCGATCGGCAAAGCCAAGCCGCAATGGGGTGAGACTACCTGGCTGTGGCCCGATTTCCGCATGGAGACGAGCACCAGAGCGATGCTGGGCGACACCGGGGACTACGACTGGAATCAGCCGTTCTCCTCGGGTGGATGGTTCATGCTGCGCTCGGCGCCGAATTACATCGTCGAAAATACCTCCGGCGCGCTGCTCTCGAAGATGGATACGACCCAGCACAACCGCGGCTGGGATTTATCCATCCGCAAAGGCATTCTCAGCGTCGACCTCGTCAACGAGTCGCCCAAAGAACAAAAGCTTCCCGACGCGCCCGTCAAAAAAGGCAAGAGAACGAAGGAGAAGTTCTATTATCCGACCCCGGACGACCTGACGGCAAAGCAGCTTGCGCCCGGCAAGCAGCCCGTCAAGAAGAAACCGCCTAAGAAAGATGAGGCCAAAGCGGATAAACAGAAAAAAGCAGACGCCGCTGCAGCCAAAGACACTACGCCACAGATCGCAATCAAAGTTTCCACCATCGATCTTCTCCCTGTCGACGGCCGTTGGTATCACGTCTTTTTTACTTACGACGGCTCGGGAAAAGCTTCGGGCGTCAAGATCTACATCAACGGCGTGCAGGTGGCGACGCGCGTCGTGATCGATACTCTGCATGATGCAACGATCCGCACCAAGGCTCCCATGCAACTTGGCTGGAGATATCCTGACGCCACTCCTGCTCAGGATACGCGCTACCAGGACATTCGGCTCTACGGGCGCGCACTCTCAGCCGATGAGGTGAAGCGTCTGCCCTTTGAAGATTACGTTGCGGAGGTAACCAGCAAGCCCACTTCCGACTGGACCGAAGATCAATGGCACGTTGTCAGCGAGTTCTATCTCAACAGTGTGAACCCGTCGTTCCGGGCGATCGAGAGCCAGATCGATCAACTCGATACTCACCTCGAAAAACTTTCCGAAGGTGGAGCGCTCTCCCTGGTCTCCTGGGAGAAGCCTTCCCTTGCCTACGCCGACGTGCTGACGCGCGGTGTGTACACGGCGCGCACCGAAAGAGTAGAGGCCAACACACCGCATTTCCTTCCGCCCTTGCCCGCCGGAGAACCGCACGACCGCCTTGCGCTGGCAAAGTGGACCGTGAGCCCAGACAATCCGCTCACCGCGCGCGTCACCGTCAACCGCATGTGGAACGAACTCTTCGGCGCCGGCATCGTCGAGACCACGGAAGATTTCGGCATCATGGGCCAACGGCCCTCCGATCCCGAGTTGCTCGACTGGCTTGCGGTCGAGTTCCGCGAGAGCGGCTGGAACATCAAGCACATGTACAAATTGATGGTCATGTCGGCCGCCTACCAGCAGATCGCCAAATCCACGCCCGAGCAACTCTCCAAAGATCCGAAAAACCTGCTGCTCTCGCACGGCCCGCGCTTCCGCATGGATGCGGAGATGCTGCGCGACATCGCGCTCCAATCAGGAGGATTGCTCGTGAACAAGATCGGCGGCCCGAGCGTAAAGCCGTATCAGCCGGCAAACGTGTGGGAGCAAGTAAGCTACCCGGCCAGCGATACGCTCAATTATGTGCAGGGCCACGGAGACGCGCTCTACCGGCGCAGCCTCTACAGCTACTGGAAGCGGATGGCGATTCTTCCCGACATGGACGCGTTCGATGCGCCCATGCGCGACGTGGCGTGTACGCGCCGCCAGCGCACCGATACACCCCTGCAGGCTCTGGTCACCATGAACGACGTGCAGTGGGTGGAGGCCGCGCGTGCGCTCGCGCAGCGGGTCATCCTGCAGGGCGGTGCGCACACGTCGCAACGCATCCGGCTGATGAGCGAGATCCTTCTCTCGCACGATCCGTCTCCGCAGATGGCCGCGGTGCTGACTGCATCGCTCACGCAGATGGAAAAGCACTATGACGCAAATCTTAAGGCTGCCGAGCAACTCATTAGCGTAGGCGAAGAAAAGCGCGATCCGGCAATTCCGGCGCCCGAATTGGCCGCCTGGACCATGGTCGCAAGCGAAATGCTGAATCTTGACGAAACTCTGACGAAATAGCGGAGCAGGCTTTTATGAAACAACATCCCCTTTGCACGGACTGCGAGCGAGCTCTCGACGTATTGTCCCTTCCCGTGCCCGTTGAGTTGAAGCGGGAGTGGGCGGAGTTGGAAACCCGCAGGCGTTTCCTCGGACGGACCGGCAAGGTGCTCGGATGGGCGGCGCTGGCCAGCCTGCTCGGTGACAAGTCGCTGAGCGTTGAAGCGCACGCAGCAGGCGATACGGGCCCGTCTGCAGTTCCCCCGCGCGCAGATCTTCGGCTTCCGAATTTCGCGCCCAAGGCCAAGCGAGCCATCTATCTCTTCATGTCAGGCGGGCCGCCGCAGATTGATATGTGGGATTACAAACCCAATCTTGTTGCACTCTTCAATCAGGATGTTCCTGCCTCGGTAAGAGGTACGCAGCAGCTGACAGGAATGACGGCTGGACAGGCGCATTTTCCTATTGCGCCTTCGCATTGGCCCTTCAAGCGCCACGGCAAGACAGGAACTTGGATCAGCGATCTGCTTCCCTACACAGCACAGATCGTGGACGACCTCACGATCATCAAATCGACGAACACCGATGCAATCAACCATGAGCCTGCCATTATGCTCATGAACACCGGCAACATGAACGCAGGAAAGCCCTGCCTTGGCTCATGGCTCGCCTATGGGCTTGGTAGCATGAATGACAATCTCCCGACCTTCATGGTGCTGCAAACGCAGTTGAACCCGAAGGAGAACAATCAGCCCGTTTCCTCGCGACTTTGGAGCAGCGGATTTCTCTCCTCGGAATATGCCGGTGTGGGGCTGCGTTCGTCAGGTGATCCGGTTCTCTATCTCAGCGATCCCGACGGCGTGGATCGCGACGTCCGGCGTAAGATGCTCGACGCGGTGCGGGAGCTCAATCAGCAGACTTACGAGGAGCTGGGCGATCCTGAGACGCACGCGCGCATTTCGCAGTACGAAATGGCTTACCGCATGCAAACCTCAGTACCGGAGCTCGCCGATCTCAGCAAGGAGCCGCAGTCCACCTGGAATCTCTACGGAGAGGAAGCGAAGAAGCCAGGCACCTTCGCCTACAACTGTCTCATGGCCCGCAGAATGGCGGAGCGCGGTGTCCGTTTCACGCAAATCTACAAACGCGGCTGGGATGTGCACGGCGACGTGACGGGGGTCTTGCCGCAACTGTGCCAGGAGACCGACCGAGGATGCTACGCCCTCATCACCGATCTGAAGCAGCGCGGATTGCTCGACGATACGCTGGTCATCTGGGCCGGCGAATTCGGCCGCACGGTCTACAGCCAGGGAGGTCTCACGGCCGACAACTACGGGCGCGATCATCATCCCCGTTGTTTCACCACGTGGATGGCGGGCGGCGGCGTAAGGCCCGGAATCACCTACGGAGAAACTGACGAGTATAGCTACAACGTCGTCAAGGATCCGGTGCCGGTTCGCGATTTCAACGCCACGATTCTGCAT
Organism: Acidobacteriaceae bacterium; assembly: GCA_030039675.1. Taxonomy (GTDB): domain Bacteria; phylum Acidobacteriota; class Terriglobia; order Terriglobales; family Acidobacteriaceae; genus Telmatobacter. The sequence goes on from JASHVE010000359.1 coordinate 11,468, forward strand.
TGCCTAGGCATAGATCACAACAAGCTGACCTACAAGTTCCAGGGGCTCGCTCAGAAGCTTACCGGACCAGCGCCTGCGGGCGTCGTGCAAGGAATATTGGCGTGAAGTTTCTGAAGAGCGCAGTTGCATCGATAGAACGGCGACTGCCTCAGCGCCGCCCTATCCGCGTAACATGGCTCGCCGCGCTGCTCCTGGGCGCGGTGCTGTTGTTATTGCCCTTCACCTTCAAGCTCGACGGCAGGCCGCATGCAGACTGGTTGCAGTTCCTCGGCCGATTCCATCCACTCGCCGTTCATATTCCCATCGGCCTCATCGTCCTGATCCCAGTGCTTGAATTTGCCGGCGAGTTCCGCCCTGCGCTGCGCGAGGCCGCAGGCTTTGTGCTGGCCATCGCATTTATCGGCTGCCTCGCCGCATTGACCCTCGGGTATCTGCTGGCTTACGGCAGCGGCAGTGCCGGAGGTTTGGTTATCCGGCACATGTGGGGTGGAATCGCATTCACCCTCAGCGTGCTTGTGTGCCTGCTGGTTCGCCCTACATGGACCTCGGGAAACGTGCAGCGGCTCTATCCGGCGACGCTCACCTGCACACTTTTGTTGCTCGCGTGGACGGCGCACCAGGGTGGCAGCTTGACGCATGGAAGAACATATCTCACCGATTACATGCCGCCGTTATTGAAGCGCATGCTCGCACTGGGTGTCGTGCATGCCAAGGCGCCGGCATCGAACTCGTTTTACGCAAAGCACATCGACCCCATCTTCGACGCAAAGTGTGTCGAATGCCACGGCGCCAGCAAAACACAGGGCGGGTTGCGGCTTGATTCCTATACGCAGCTCATGGAGGGCGGCAGAGACGGTGCCGTGATTATCCCGGACAACCCCGCAAGAAGCCTGTTGCTCGTCCGCGTAACGCTGCCGCCCAGCCATAAGCGGTTCATGCCCGCTGAAGGCAAACCACCCCTGACTGCAGAGCAGATTGCGTGGATTAAGGCGTGGATACAACAGGGCGCCTCGCCCACCGCCATTCGACTGAACGGAATCGAGATTCAGGACGAATCGGAGGACGAACCCCTGCAACCCGTAGGCGACTACAGCACGCTGATGCCCGCAATTCTCGCACTCGAAAGCGGCCAGGGCGCAAAGCTCGTGCTCGTCTCCAGCAAACCCTCCGATGGGTTGATCCTGAACACTGTGGACGTTGCCGCAACCTTTGGCGACGCACAGCTTCTTCAGTTCCAGAAATATGCGCCCTATATTGTCGAAGCGGAGCTGGGGCGCACCGCCGTGACAGATGCGTGCTTCACCACGTTGACCACATTTACGCATCTTCGCGCACTGCATCTTGAAGACACGCGCGTTACTGGAGTCGGCCTTGCAAAACTCACTGCGCTCTCGCAGTTGAAGTACCTCAACCTGAGCGGCACAAACGTCACGCAGGCAGAACTGGCTCCATTGCGCTCGATGAAGAATCTCCGCCATCTCTATCTCTACAACACCCCGGCTCAACCCGCATCCCTTGCAAGTGCGGCACAGCCGGATGGAAGGAGTGCCCGATGATCAAAACGCGGAGTCACGCTGGAACCTTCGACCGGCGACGCTTCTGCACTCTCACCGGAGCAACTGGTTTAGCCGCGTTCGTGGGCAAACGCGCAGCGGCACAGTCCGCCTGTCAGATAACAGATGCGGAGGTCCGCACCGGAAATGGCGAGTGGACCTATCGCGTCGTTCCCGGCTGGGGATCGCTCCCTGCCGGCACAACTTTCGGCGGCACGCACGGAGGCATTGCGACGGACAACGCCGGTCACATCTACATCAGCACACAGAGCAGGACGGGGATCCTCGTGTATGGTCCTGATGGTAGTCTTCTAAAGACAATCGCCGACCAGTACCCCGAGGTTCACTCCATCGTTTATGCCGAAGAGAGCAACAGCGAATATCTCTACACCACCGTGCAACACGGAACGCCCGAAGAAAACTGGCTGTTTGTGAAGATGAAGACCGACGGCACGGTCGTACAAAAGATCACCGCTCCGCCAGAAGCCGGCTTCAAAGCCCCCAACGAGTGGCGGCTCACCGCGGCAGTGCCCACACCTGATGGCTCCATCTTCATCGCGAATGGTTACGGCGACTCGCGCATCTTCAGGTTCGATAAGAGCGGCGAGTACAAGGCAAGTTACGCAGGCAAAGGAAATTCCGACGGGCTGTTCAATTGCAGCCACGGCATGTCGCTCGACACCCGCTACGATCAGCCGCTGCTGCTCATCTGCGACCGCGAAAATCGGCGCCTGTGCCACTTCGATCTCGACGGACAATTTGTGCGAACAATCGCGGAGCATCTGCGCCGGCCCTGCCAGATCAGTTTTCACGGCGATTACGCGGTCATCTCGGAATTGGAAGGCCGCGTCACAATTCTTGACGGCGACAATGTGCCCGTGGCATTTCTCGGTGACAATCCTCGAAGGATACAGTGGGCCAACTACCAGCTTGCACCAGCGGATATTGCAGGCTCACTGTTCAGCGCAGCGCATGGATGCTACATTGACGCTGACGCAAATATCTATGTCTCAGATTGGAATCGCACTGGCCGCATAACCAAGCTGGCGCGAATAGCGGTGTAGACCGTCGCTCGGCGCGACCTTACAGAATCGGCTTCAGCAGCCGCTGCGTGGGGTTGCCGAAACACACGGTTAAGGCTTCTGATACAGAAAGCGCGCGCTTCGCGCTTTTAGTACCTCTGCGCGGTCATGGCTGTAATCCTCATGATTGCGGACTGCGGGGTACGGCACATCGCCAGCGAGTCCTTTCCACAGAATCTGATTAAACAGCGCCGTCGGAATCCGGTCCTCGGTTGACCAATCAAAATTGCGGGTGAGTCTTGCCCAGTACGCTGCAGGGTGCGCATCCTGGAATTCGGTACCGAGTTGCCCGGTTCCGCTTTGACGAGCCACCGCTGTCGCAATCGGCGCTGGAAGCACTGCCTTATACTTCCATGCAGACTGGCTGAGATCGAAGGCATCCGTCATCGGCCTCTGATACTCGTCGTTCAGATTGAGGTGCCCAATGCCCAGCACATCCTCGATCGTGCGCACCATGTTCACCGTAGAGTAATGGTCATCCACCACCGCGCCGTGCTTCACATACGGTCCCACGACAAAAGCAATGCTGCGATGGGCATCAACGTGATCGGGGCCGGCCTGCGCATCATCTTCCAGAATAAAGATCAGCGTGGAATCGCAATACGGGCTCTCTGCTACTTTTTCGATCAGTTTTCCCACCGCGTAGTCGTTATCGGCAGTTTGTCTCTCTGGCGTATTAATGCCGTCGATCGCCGTCGAAAAGTCGCCTTCGTGGTCATGCATGAATCGAACCAGTTCCAGACTGGGCAAGTTATGATGAGCGACGTAATCGTCGAACTCCCTCTCCCACTCCCGCTCGCGCCGGAAGTCGGAATAGGCATTATCGAATGCACGAAAGTAGGGATCGGTCCGGCCAATGAGTTGCGGGCTCACCGGGACGTCCACGATCGTATGACTCGCAAACGGGTCTAGCACCTCCGGCGTTTTCGGCGGTATTCCGGATTCGAAGCCATAGTTCCGCACCGTCAGGCCATGCCGCAACGCCAAACTCCATAGGTACCCCTGCTGCTTCTCACCTTCCGGTCCGTCCGGCGCATATTCGTTGTTCAATCCCGGGAGCAGATTTGGATCATTCGGATAATCGGGGTTGTTCATCTGGCGCTCGGCAACAGTCGGCATATCCACGTTGATACCACGTGGCGATCCCCGCCCCGCGTAGCTCATGGGAACCGTCTTCACGTTCAAATCCATCTCGCGCGCAGAGATGCTCCAAGGCCAGCCGTTGCCGCTCACCTCGCCGCTGCAGTAGAAGTTGTCGAGATCTACAAATTGCGACGCAAGCCGGTGTTGGTTTGGCGTGACCACGCTTCCGAACTCGGCCAGCCGCGGATCTCCGTTCCCGCGATCGAGGTCGCCAAGTACCTGATCGTAGGTGCGGTTCTCCTTCACGATGTAGATCACGTGCTTGATATGCTCACGAAGCGTGGCCATCGTCTCTTCATCGTGCGGATCAGGCGGAGTGCTCAAGAAGTCGTTGGCGGCGACCATTTTTGTCAACCCCGCCAATTCCGCCTGGTTCGGTACGGGCATCGACTGCAGTCCCGCTTTTTCCAGTTGCAGAATATACTGGTTGGCTACCTGATGCGCGTGGAAGTTCGAAGCCGGAAGCGGAGTCCCGTCGTACAGCGGATTGGGGCCCGGATTGCTCTTGCTGTTTACGTCGTAGAGCATCTTGCCATCACGGCTGATGCTCACCGATTGCGGATACCAGCCCGTCGGAATCAGTCCCGCCACATGTGGAGCACGTCCCGTCGCCAGCGGGATCACAGCTATCGCGTTCATGCCGCCGTTTGTCACGTACAAAGTCTCTTCATCTGGAGACAGCGTCAGGCTGTTAGGGGCCGCGCCCGGTAACTGCTTCGCGGCGCGCAACATGCCACGCGGCGCGGTGGTGCGAATCGTCTCAAGAATGTGATTTGTTGCCGTGTCAATCACCGAAACCAGATCGCTATTGTCGGCAGCCACGAACAGCCTTGTCTGCGCGGCATTTATCACCATGTTGTTCGGATTGCCGTTGACCTCAACGCGCGTTACCAGCCTCGGCTTCGTCGGCGACGCAATGTCCACCACATCGACTTCCCGGTCGCGCTCGCTCGAGACGTACGCAATCCTGTTTCCCTTGATCGCGACGCCAAATGGAGATTCGCCTCCCGCAATACCACTTTGCGCAGGATTGATGACTCCCGGCCGCAGATCGAGTTCACCCACCTTCGTGCGACGCGCGAGATCGACCAGCGAAATCGCGTCGTTGTAAATATCTGCCGCAACCAGCGTCTCTCCGTCAGCAGTCACAGCCACATTGGCAACCGTCGGTTTCTGGTGAATGCCAACTCCCTGGCGATGACCGAGCGCTATGGGCTGGTCATCTTCGGCCCAGACGTGATTGACCTTGGTAAATACGTGAATATTGTCGTCCACGCCGCCCGAGACGTAGAAGTGGTTTCCGTCCGGTGCAAAGGCAAGGCCGACAAAAGTATTCGGTACTTCGAAGACTTGAGTCTGCCGCAGTCTGTCGCCGGTTGCATCAAACACGAAGACATACTCGTTCGAATCGGCCGCTTCCCGAAGTCCCTGCGCATTGTTCAGACGATTGTAGCCGCTTGTGAGAACCAGCAGCGTCCTCCCGTCCGGACTCAGCACTGTTTTCACTGCCTGACCCACCGTGTAACTGGGGAAATCCTTCAGCCCGGGATTGAGTGTGGAGATCGTCGCGCCCGCCGGCGCCAGCGGAGTCACAGTTTGACCGGAAGGCACCGTCTGGGGCTTGCCTATATCCTTTTGCGCTTGAGCGGCTGGAAAAACAATTGCCGCAAGCAGTCCTGCGACCAAACAACCCACTCCTTGATTCATTCAACAACTCTCCACTATGTACCACTTCATAATCTTCCAGCGAAGGGTGCGGCAACGCGACAAGCGAGTGCGGGCAAGCTGCATCGTTAGTTAGTCCCGCGCACGCTCATCTTGCGCACTCTCTTTCAAAATAGCGGCACCTAAATCAGACTCTCACACCGGAGATCTGATCTCGGTGCGTTTTATGTAAAAAGTCTCCGAAAAATCAGCGCTGGATCTTCAGAAACGGTTGTACGCGTCGAGGATAATTCTGCTCCGTCGCGCCGATGGCGCCATATCCCGACCATGCGCCGGCTCATTGGGATTGGCAGCATTGATTTCCACATTGGAAGCGGTTGTGCCGCGAGATCAAGGGCCTCTGTCGCTTACGAGGGCCGAACGTGGCGTGCTCCGTCTCTGAATCGGAGTTGATCTTGCACGAACAAAACTCCGGCGGTGAACTGCTCATCTCGCTTTCCAAAAGTGCATTGCGAAAGAGCCATCGGGAAACAGTTGAAATCATCCCGATCTTCAAGACAGTGAGGGGAAGCGTGGTGTTTGAAGGCGGACGGAAAATCTCCTCCATCCCCCAAATGGCACTCGTGCTTATCCGCGAACTCACAAACTAGGACGTGCGCCATCGCCACTAGGGCGCCAGAGTGATGGTCGCGCTGCTCGAACCCGATGCGTAGTTCACTCCTCCGGCGTAGGTTGCGGTAATGGTTTGCTTGCCAACAGGCAGAGATGATGTCGTGTAGCTGGCATCGCCGCTGCTGTTCACCGGTACCGTCGCCAACAACGTAGAGCCATCGTAGAACGAAACAGTCCCGTTGGCGTTCGGCGGCCCCGCACTCCACGATGTAACCGACACCGCAAGCGTCACGCTGCTCCCCACGGTGGTGTAATACGTCGACGGAGTGAGCGATACATTCACTGGAGCCGGCGTTACCGTGAAGTTTTCGGTTTGCGGCGTTGCGGCAGCGTAGTTGGTTTGCTGCGCGTAGCCGATGACAACGCTCTGATTGCCGACGGTCGGTTCTGTGATCGTGAACTGCGCATTTCCGCCACTCAGCGGAACCGCTACAGACGCACCACCATCGTAGCTATAGGTGATGTTGCCCTGCGCCGCTCCTGCATTCGAACTCACGTTCACGGTGCACTGAAAGTTGCCTCCATAGGGGAACGAGGAGTTCCAGCAGGAGACCGACATCGTCACCGGAACCGGGCTGACGGTGACCACCGTGGGGTCCGAGGTCCCAGGCGGATTGTTCTTGTCGCCAGAGTAAACCGCGGTGATGGTATGCGTGCCTGCATTCAGGCCGGGTGAAATATACCAGTAGGCGCAGCCGTTCCCCCCAAGCGTCAGAGTAGTCAGCGTGGTCGTGCCGTCGTCAATCTGGACCGTTCCCGTAGGCGTTGCCTTCGTCGCCCCAGAGACGCAGACCGTAACGTTGGTCGCTCCCGGATAGGTGAGCTGCGTGCTTGCCAACTGCAGCGAGATCGCCGTGTCGTATACATTCAGCGTAAGGCTCGCAGAAGAGCCCAGGTGATTCGCATCCCCCTGGTACTGCGCCGAGATGGCAAGCGTACCCGAGGCCGCGGGCGTGAACGTGCAAGTGGCTACGCCCGAATTATTGAGCGTAGAGGTGCACAGCGCAGTTGCGCCAGAGAGAAAGACAATTGTCCCCGATGGCTGTACCGCGCCTGTAACGGTTGCTGTCAATACATCAGGCTTGCCCTGCGCAGCGGGGTTGGGATTCGCCGAAAGCACAACGGTGGTTGCGGCCTGATTTACCGCCAGTTGCACGGTCTGCGTTACGGACTGGTAGTCGGTAGTGTCACTCGGTGTAAAGAGCACTGACAGGGTCTGCGTTCCAGCGTTCAGTACGGCCCCCGCCGCGGGCGAATACGCCAATGTGCCGGCGACATTCGCGCTTGCATCGAGCTGCTTTGCGCTGAGTGCAGTGCCGTAAGTGATCGCTACAGGTGTTGCCCACGTCACGACAGGGGTCGCCTGCCCAATCACCAACATGGCCGTGGAGGATGTTGCGGCCGCGTAGCCGTTGGTGCTGCTGTACGCAGCAGAAACGTGATGCGAGCCTGCAGTGAGTCCAGTCACTAACGCCGTAGCCGCGCCGTTGACGAGCGTGGCGTTATAAGTGGAAGTGTCCACTGTGAACACGACTGTGCCGGTCGGCGTCACCGACGGTCCGGAAACCGTCGCGCTCAGTGTCACGGCCTGCCCATAAATCGGCGATGCCGGCGAGAAAGCCCCAAGCACAATTGTTGAAGCCGGCGGCGTGGCCGGTCCGGTA
>JASHVE010000360.1 GCA_030039675.1 Acidobacteriaceae bacterium
GCGACATCCGCGAACTGACGCTGGCTTCGCTGCGCCGGCAGGTGGCGCAGGTGACGCAAGAGACAATTCTCTTCAACGACACGGTACGCAACAACATCGCCTATGGCCGGCCGGATGTGAAGTTCCCGCTGGTTGAAAACGCGGCGCGCAACGCGCTTGCGCACGATTTTATTCAGCGCATGCCGCAGGGCTATGACACAGTCATCGGCGAGAAGGGATTCCGCCTCTCCGGCGGCGAGCGCCAGCGCATGGCGATTGCCCGCGCCGTTCTCAAGGATGCGCCGATTCTGATTCTCGACGAGGCCACATCAGCTCTCGATGCCGAGAGCGAGTCGCTGGTGCAGGCCGCGCTGGCCAACCTGATGCGTGACCGCACTGTGCTGGTGATTGCTCACCGGCTCTCGACGATTCGCCGCGCTAACCGGATCGCCGTCGTTGAGTGCGGCCGGATCACGGCCATCGGCTGCCATGAGGAATTGCTGGTTTCATCGCCGACCTATCAGAAGCTCTATCAATTGCAGTTCATCGACATGCCCGAACCGCACGCTGCCGACGCATTTGCGCCTGCCTTAGCGGCCGGGCCAAAGGAATAGCAAGCATGCCCTTGTATTCCATGACGGGCTTTGCGCAGGCGCAGGTGCGCGCCAACGATCAGCTCGGTTACACGCTTAGTCTCAAGAGCGTGAATCATCGGTTTCTCGATCTGCAGTTTCGTTTGCCCTCCGGCCTTGACGCCCTGGAGATGGAGCTGCGCAAGACGCTCAAGGAAGCGCTCATCCGCGGTCACGTTGAACTCACGCTATCAGTGGATCGTACCGCGCAGCAGAGAGCGGGCTACAATCGCGAACTGGTGGCCAACTATCTTGCAGCTTTTGTCGAAGCCCGTACTGAACATGGACTCAAAGACGAGCCCGATCTGAACGCCGCGCTGCGGCTGCCGGGGGCGCTCCAGTCGGAAAACCGCGGAGACGACAACCTGACCGCACTGGCGGCCAGCGTCCTGGAGCACATCGGTCCGCTGCTCGAGCAGTTGAAGTGCATGCGCGCGCGCGAAGGCGAGGCTTTGTGCGCTGTGTTGCACGGCACGCTGGACCGGCTGGCCGAAGCTACCGAAGGCGTGGCCGCACTGCGGCCGGAGATTGAGCAGCGCTATCAGGAGCGGCTTACACAGCGGCTCACCGCGGCCACTGGGCCGGATTTCAATCAGCAGCGGTTGCTGGAAGAGGTTGCAGTGCTGGTCGAGCGCGGCGATGTTTCCGAAGAGCTGGCGCGGATGACTGCGCACATTGGCCATTTCCGCGAATTGCTCAGCTCGGGCGGCGAAGCGGGCAAGAAACTCGACTTTCTGCTGCAGGAGATGAATCGCGAAGCGAACACGCTGCTGTCGAAGACCGGAGGCGTGAGCGGGAAGGGAACACGCATTACTGAGCTGGGGCTGGCCATGAAAGCAGAGATCGAAAAGGCCCGCGAACAGATTCAGAACGTGGAATGAGAAGGCTGGGAATAGCCACGCCGGTGAGCAAAGGTCGCTCGGCGGGGACCCGGCAGGGAACAGGGAATAGAGAATAGAAGAGCGCGCGGCACATACCGCGGCGTCCATACCAAAATGAAGAGGGAAAACGAACTTTGGCGGGAATTCTTTTTATCATTTCGGCGCCTTCGGGCTCGGGCAAAAGCACGCTGGTGAGCGAACTGCGCAAGCAGGTGAGCGGCGTTGACTTCGCTATCTCCTGGACGACACGCGCCCCGCGCGGCTCGGAAGAGAGCGGGCGCGAATACCACTTCACGACGCGCGAAGAATTTATGCGCATGGTGGAAGCAGGCATGTTCCTTGAGTATGCAGAGGTCTTTGGCAATCTTTACGGTACCGCAAAACATTCGCTTGAAGAGGCGCGTGCGCAGGGGCACGATCTTCTGCTCGATATCGACGTGCAGGGCGCAGCGCAGGTGCGGGCCAAAATGCCTGAGGCTGTGGGCATCTTCGTGCTGCCTCCCAATCCCAAGGTTCTGCGCACGCGGTTGCGCAACCGCAGCCGCGCCGAAGGCGTGGTGGATGAGGCTGAAGTGTATCGCCGGCTGAGTGAGGCCAGGAAGGAGATTGAGAATTTTCGGCAATACGGCTATATTTTGATCAACGACATCCTCGACCGGGCAGTAGCACAATTGGAAGCCATTGTCTTGGCAGAACGGTTCTATCGCAATGGCGAAACCATCGCATACCGGTCCCGCCGAGTGTTGGAGGTCGCCGCAGCGTGCCTGCAGTCGAACTCGCAGGAGCGGCTCAAACCTGTGCTGGAGGCATTCGGTATCGACGGTGAATCCGGCCAGCAGCAACTCCCCTTTGGAGATAAACCCGATGACGATTGAGACCAGTTTCGACTCGAACTATCGCAAGGTTTTAGTGGCTGCGCGCCGTGCGCGCCAGTTGCAGAACGGTTCCCACGCTCTGGTTCCCAGCCAGTCGACGAAAGCCTGCCGCATCGCTCAGGAAGAGATCGAAGCCGGCAAGATTGCTTATGTAAAACCCGATGTGGCCGTGACGAAGCCACTCGTGGAAGGGCCTGCAGTTCCTATCCTGCTCAGCTAGAATTGACTTTCTCCTCTTGCGCCTGATGCATGCGAACGGGTTCGCGTGTGCCTTTTTTCGGCTGCGCGCTCGAAACCGTAAGCTGTTCTACAATTGAATCATGCGCGTGACCGTGGGTGTCTCCGGCGGAATTGCCGCTTACAAAGCGGCGGAACTGGTGCGCGCCTTGCAGCGCCATTCGGTTGAAGTGCACGTAGTGATGACGGCCGCGGCCCAGAAGTTCGTGCAGCCGCTTACGTTTTCCTCGCTCACCGGCCGTCGCGTTATCACCAGCCTCTGGGACGAGTCCAGTTTGCAGGAACCGTCGCCAGAACAGAACGGCATCGATCACATTGCCGAGGCGCAGTGGGCCGATGCGCTTGTTGTCGCTCCGGCTACGGCCAATATTCTGGCGAAGTTCGCCCACGGTATCGCCGACGATTTTCTTTCGACCATGTACCTTGCCACGACGGCGCAGGTTCTGGCGGCGCCGGCAATGAACGTGAACATGTGGAATCATCCGGCGACGCATGCGAATCTTGAAATTCTGCGCCAGCGCGGCGTGCGCGTGATCGATCCCGGCACCGGCGACCTGGCCTGCGGCATGGTGGGTGCGGGACGCATGGCCGAGCCGGAGGCGATTGCTTCGGTGGTGCTGGCGGCGCTTGATCGGCGTCACGACTTCGCCGGCGAGGTCGTGCTTGTCACGGCAGGCGGCACGCGCGAGGCCATCGACCCGGTGCGCTTTCTCGGCAACCGTTCCAGCGGCAAGATGGGTTACGCGCTGGCTGAGGCCGCGCGGAGCCGGGGTGCGAAGGTCATCCTGGTGAGCGGGCCAACAGCGCTGCATCCGCCCGCACGCTGCGAACTGGTCAGGGTTACGACTGCCGATGAGATGCGCGATGCCGTGCTTGCGCGCATGAATGAGGCAACGCTGGTGATTAAAGCTGCCGCTGTGGCGGATTATCGTGCGGCCGTGATCTCTGAGCAGAAGCTCAAACGCAGCGGGCCGCTCACGATCGAGCTTGCACCGACGGAAGACATTCTGGCCGAGGTGGTGCGCCGCCGGCGGCCGGGGCAGCTCATTGTGGGCTTTGCCGCCGAAACGCAGAACCAGATGGAGAATGGCCGCGCCAAGTTGCTCAAGAAAGGAGCGGACGCCATCGTGGTCAACGATGTGTCCGGCGAGGGTGTGGGTATTGACGCCGACAAGAACGCTGCGACCTTCCTGACACCGACGACCGCGATCGAGCTGCCGCAGATGCCGAAGCGCGAGCTGGCCGACCGTGTTCTCGATGAGATTCT
>JASHVE010000361.1 GCA_030039675.1 Acidobacteriaceae bacterium
TGCCGCGCTTGTTCCAGCGCTGCCTTGAACCTCTTCGGCGAGTTATCCCACAGAACCGGTGTGTTGGGATATTTCTTCCCATTGTAGGGTTCCGTGGCTGGAACGCGAGGCGTCGGGTCCCAGCCCTTGGTCACATTGGGAAAATAAGGAACCCCGTAATCGTCCTTGTGTGCGTCCCAGTACTTGTAGTACGCATCGGCCTCCCACTTATAGTCGGTCTTGGGGAAATCCTTCAGCGCGATCTTGTGCACCCACACGTAGCTGGTCACGCTATCGACGCCGAGCATTTTATATACCTCCCTGGCGTTGGCGGGGATCTGATAGTCGATGACGTTGAGATAGATACCCTTTAAACCCGCCGCCACCGCCTTGGCGCGCAGGGAATCCAGAGCTTCCCTGGCCTGTTGCACTCCGCCCATTCCGTCGATGAAGGTCTGCAGTTGATAAATCGAAAAATAGCATCGGCCGTCGATGGTCCAATAGGAATCGCTGCTGAAGTAATCCTTGACGATATGGTCGAGGAAACTGTCGAAGACCTCCCTGCTGATGGTGCCCGGGCTGCTTCGGCCGAGGTCCTGATTGGCCCACATCAGGGCGAACTTGACCCTCCTGCGGTTCGGCGCCTTCAGGTATCCCTCGTCCAGCGCCCTTTCGAGAAACGGGCCTTTCGCCTCTCCACCGCTCCGCCAGTACCAGTCGAAAATAAAGGCATCTACCCCATGATCGGCCGCCGCATCGATCTTCTGAGCCATCACCGCAGGGTCCGCTTCGTCCTGGTAGCCCCACAGCGGAACAACCGGCTGGGGCTGTCCTGGGAAGCGGGGTTTGGCATTCTTCAACGCCTCCCATTCCCCGTGGGTTACTTTGGGCTGCGTCTCATCGTGCCAATTCGGAAAGTAGTAAGCCGCCACTTGGACTCGCTGTTCCCTTGACGATTTCTCGACTCCGTAAGCGTGGATGGAGAGCAACCCCAGGAACACAGCGCCGCAGATGCCAAGCCTATGGATCCGAGAGAGCACGGTCCTCTTTTGAAAGCGCATTCCACTCCCTTGTGACTTCGTGCGCATTCCATACTCCTATTCTTCGAATCGGATTCAGATACTATGAATCATCCTCGCGGCTCGTGCTTTGGCCGCCTTCCTCTACATGGAGCATGACTCTCATCTGATCATCGGTCAGGCGTGAGCTGCATTGGTTCGACAAATGAAAGCCTATGTTGTGACTCTGGAACTTTCGATCATGCTCCCGTCAGCCGGGTACCCCAGGTCTTCCACCGTGGTGAACCGCGGCGGAAGGCCTGGGGAGTCCGGTGACGGCGACGGCCGGTTCCGCGTCAATTCAGCGTCAGGGACGCGGAATCGAAGTTGGCGTAAGCGCCTCCCGAATCATTCCCCGAGCCCACGGCAAAGAACAGATCGCCGGTGCTATCTACTGTGCCTGTGCAGGTGTACTGGGTCCACGATGTCGCCGTGGAAGGCAGGTTCGCCTGGCACAGCTGCGTGGTATACACGCCGTCGCCGACGTACATATATGCGTCAGTAGTGCCCGAGGTCTGAGCCCACACCGAGGCGGTAAAGGGCGTGCCATCCGTCAGGCCCGTAATCTCCTGGCCGACGGCGACATTGAATGAGCTGCCGCTGGTCATTGAAACTTCGTAGGAATCGCCGGTATAGGGCGAGGAACTGGAAACACTGATGGCGCCGGTGGGACTGCCGTACTCGGTCCAGCCGCTCAGGCTGCCCGTCGCCCAGGTGGGGTTAGTCAACTGATTGCCACCGCTACCAGGGACGTACGCGATGCTGGGCGCCCAGCTCACGACTGCGCCCGTGTCTCCGCTGCTCACATTGCCCACGCAGAAGAAGACAGTATCGCCCTCAGTGACCGAGAATGTGACGTCGGTTGGCACGCCCACCTGGTCGTTCGCCCCAAGCGTATAGTAGGAGCCGCTTCCATTGCCCCACACCCAGGTTCCGCTGTGGTTGATGCCCACATTCACCGCGGTGCCGGTCGTATTCTTGAGTACCCACCCGGAAACGGTTATCGTCCCGGTGCTGGGCGCTGTCCACATTCGGCCGGTCCAGCCGGTGCCTGAGTTATCGGGCTGCGTATCGAACTGGTCGATCCAGGCGCCTGTGCTATAGCTCCATACGCCCCCGCTGTACGTCGTCATTGGAACCCAACAAGAGCCGGTGACGCAATATTCATAGCTCCACTGATTTGAACCTTGCGTACTGCTGAATTGATAAGCGGAGTTATAGATCGTCGCGCCAGCGCCGAGGTTCGTATTACTCGCGAGCGTCTGGTACGTCGAGTTCTCACCGCGGACGAAAGCGTTATACGTTTGAGAGGTATCCGAGTAAAGGTTGTTTTCAACGGTCATCGTGGTTTCAGGGCTGTAATAGACACTTATGTCGCCGTAATAGCTAGACTCATCATCGGTCGAGTTGTCATTGAAGGCCGAGCTGGAGACTTGAAAATCCGAGTTGGTCGAGCTCGTGCAGCTGTTGAAACACGAATTTTCAGCGCCCTCAACGCCCGACGCCGTGTTCTTATAGAAATAGTCGCCATTCCACGCGACTTCCGTCTCCTGATTGTCATAGACGAAAGCCCCGTTGTCGTTGGAGTTAGTCCAGGGATCATTGTAGAAAACCGAATTGTTGAATGTCACATTGCTGACGGCCACCATATACGTACCCGCGCCGCAGCCTCCATTCGTATCGCCGTCCTGCCAAAAGCTGTCCATCACCGTCACATTTTCGGCGTTAGTGATCCCAAAACAGTCTGTATAGCTCGAAGCATTAACGTTCTTGAACAGAATATTCTGTTGCGCATTCGGGTAGCCGTTGTTGACCTGTTGAGCGTCCGCATAGTCGGCCGAGAGGGCGATCGGGCCGGCGTCCGAGATCGCGATGTTCTGAAACGTCACTCCGCTGATGATGTACTCGTCCGAGGGGATGGATGTGGGAGGATTCGAGTTATAACCTTCGAAGACAATACTGTCACCGCTCAGGCTGGTAAAGTCGAGATTTTCAAAGACCAATCCCTGGTTCTCAAGCTGGGTAAAGTCAACCACTATAGCACTGTCATATCCGGTCAATGTGAGGTTGGTAACCGTCCACCAGGATGGGTTCACCAGGTAGATGCCGGGATTGCTGGAACCGACATTGATGGTTGGATAGCTCGTGGAACAGGAGCTGCCATAGCAGCCGATGGTAATCGGGCTGCTGCTTGAGCCGCTGCCCAGCGGCGACATCTCACCCGACCAGCTATCCCCCGAGGCCAACAGAATATTGTCGCCCGCGCTGAAGGTGTTGCCGTTGACCGGGGTGAAATCGCACCACGGCGAGCTGGAACTCGTGCCGGGGTTACTGTCGCTGCAGCTGGAAGTAGCGATGTAATAGGTGGTGTTACTGGGGTAGGTAGTCGCGCTTGCCACCGCTGCCATGCCGCATAGAACCAGCAGAGCCGCCGCGGATGCCCATCCTAGTCGGCAGCCAAAGTCTGCCAATGGATGCATGAGTCTCTTTGCGATCGAGCGCCGAAAGGCCAGTAAGCGGGCAATTCCGGGCAGTCCATTCAGGTTGCATGTAGAAGGACTTGAAGCCGACACCCTCCGCAGGCTGTCTACGGTGCGGTTCCGCTTGCCTAAAAACGCGTACGTCATCGTATTCCTCCTCGATAATCGGGTTATATTTCGTCAGGGCTCCCCTAATGGGACATTTCCCAAGCGAGCGCCTGCCCTGGCCGGCGCTCGCTGGAACCGGAACGAATGAACAGCTCAGCGCAGCGTCAACTCAGCGTCAGGGATGCGGAATCGAAGTTGGCTAAGCGCCTCCCAAATCGATCCCCGAACCCACGGCAAAGAGCAGGTCGCCGGTGCCGTCCACTGCGTGCCTGTGCAGGTGTACTGGGTCCACGATGTCGCCGTGGAAACTTTTCACGTAGGCGGTTTCGATAGGTTTGCGCCGCCGGATATGCGGTACATCGATGTTCCTTTCGATCGTCCAGGCCAGGAAGTGGCGACTGCACAATTCGGGGCCGTTATCGCAGCGAATCGTTTACGGCTTACCGAATCGCTCGATAGCTCTGT
>JASHVE010000025.1 GCA_030039675.1 Acidobacteriaceae bacterium
CGCTCAGGCTATAGGCAGTCACCGTGACGAGGTAACTGTAGCTGGGCCACAGACCCGTGAGTGTGGCCGCCGTGGTACTTGCATTGGTGCTGGCGTTCGATATGCCGTTGACAGAGACGAAGTACGCGCCGATCTCACTCACAGGATTCGCTTCCGTCCATGCCACGCTGATGGTATTCGACGTCACGCCGGTCGCCGTAACCACCGGCGGAGCCGGTTGCACCGGTGTCGGCAGCGGAGTCCCGGCAAGCGTCACCGTAACCTCCGGGCTGGGGGCCGAGACCTGTGTCCCCTCGATCCCGGAATAGGCTTCAATGTAAAACGTATAGGTGCCGCCCGCTTCTACTCCTATATCCCAGGTGTAGCTGGTGACGTCGCCCACGTTGAGGTTGAATCCAGTGGTCACATTGATGATGTTGTATCCGATCTTTCCGCCTGACCCTCCTCCCGTCCCTGGTGTTGACGCGTTCCACGCAAACGAGACACTGCTCGTCGTGACCGCGGTCTCATGGAAATTGCCCGGCGTCGATGGCGCCGTGGACTTAGCAGGCCGACCCAGGGCAGCCCGCGCAACACCGGCCGAGCCCAGCAGCACCATCGCCGCCAGGACTGGGATCAGTTGTCTGAGATTCGCTTTGATCGAGACTTGTCCTTTTCTGCACAAATAATTCATAGAAGGCTCCTCCTTTTTGAAAACGCTGAGCAACGTTGGACAAGGGACTTCCCACCCTCCCGTGCGCCAAAGCATGCCAATGCAACCGGACTCTGAAATCCCCTCGCGGCTGCGGACGCGCCGCTCCTCACCACGCGCGAGTATAAGCACGAACTTCTTCCACAGTTGTCAAGGGGTTGTCAGCAGATTGTAAGTTGACGCCAATGACCGCCCGCCCCAGGCTTCGATCCCCGGTCGTCCAAGACACGGGAACGCACGAATGCCACTTCAGCCCACACAAGCTGATAGCTGACGGCTGATGGCTGAAAGCTGCCTTTTACCAGTTCGTAATCGACCCATCCGGCCGATAGTAGATTTGCCCTTTCTGAAAATCCGGCTCGGTGAACTCCGCAATCTGCGTCAGTTGCTTCATGTCGAGTTCCACGCCCAGCCCCGGCCGCTCGTTCGGATAGAGCTTGCCCTCTTTGAAATCGAGGCAGACAGGCAGGTGCGGTATCTCGCGGCCCTGGAAGTTGTACTCCATCACCACCGGTCCGGAAAACGTGCTCAGCGTATTCACCAGGGCCGCGGTCGCAATAGGGCCGGTGAAGTGCGGCACCATGCCGATAAAATGCGTCTCGCACAGCGCCGCAATCTTCGCCATCTCTGTTATGCCGCCCACATTGGGCAGCGTCGCGCGCACAAAGTCGATGCTGTGATTCTCGATGAGCGCGTTGAAGTCCCAGCGATTGCCCCACTCCTCGCCCGCGGCCAGCGGAACGTTCACCTTCTGGCGCAGAATGGGCAGGTCCTGCTGAAAGGCCTCCGTGCGCACAGGATCTTCCACAAAGAATGGTGCCAGGTCCTCGATCGCATTGCAGCCCCGAATCGCATCGCTCAGATCGAAGCGCTGGTGAAAATCGATCACCCAGTTGCCGTCTTTGCCCACACCTTCGCGCACCTGCGCACACACGTCGTGCATGCTGGTGACGCGTTCGCGCGTGTCGTACGTGGTATTGACGGGCACAGACAGGGCGTCAAAGCGGAAGAGCCGATACCCCGCCGCCAGCGTGAGCCGTGCCCGCTCCTTGAGCGGCGTGTCCGGCGTCACGCCCGGAATGATGCCCGCCGTGTTGTAGCACTCGCAGTAGTTGCGCACCGTTCCGCCCAGAAGCTCATGCACCGGAGCATTCAGCGCCTTCCCCTTGATGTCCCACAGCGCCAGGTCCACGGCGCCGATGGCGTCGGTGCGTTCGCGGCCCGCGGGATAGAAGAAACCGCGGTTCATGTCCTGCCACAGATGCTCGATGTGTTGCGGATCGCGCCCAATCACGCGGCTGGCGCAGGGAGCAAGCAGATCCTTCGAGCCGCCTTCGCCAATGCCGGTAATTCCCGCATCCGTCTCCACCGTCACCACTACATTGCTCTGGTTGAAGATCGGGCTGGCCGAGAAGAAAGACTTCGGCGGCTCATAAGCGCGAACCCGTGTGATCTTCATCTTCGGCAGCGCGGCAAAGGCGAGACGCGGGCGGACGGCGGCAGCCGCAGCAGCGGCGGCAACGGACTGCAGAAATTGGCGGCGTAGCATGAAGTGGGCTCCGATTTACAGCGGTTTCACAGTTGCTATATCCCGAAGCCACTGCTGCAAAGTGGCATTTTCCTCAAGAAAATGCCACCTTCCGCGGCTTCCGCAAGGGCACATCAACTGTGGAACCGCTCTAGCCACACATCCTACCATTTGCAGAATGCGCTGCCGAATGCCGAAGAGCCTACTTTCCCGCAAGCCATGCAGCCGCACTCAAACACGCCGTAATCGCCGCGGAGAAAACTAGAGGGATCAGAAAGAGGTATTTCCAGCTCACAACCGTGACGACGGCAAAGCACAGGGCGAACGCCCACGCAGCCACGCGCATCTGCGCCAGAGTCCCGGCCGGAAGCCTGCCCAGTTGCCAGGCCAGTATCGCAGCGAACAGATAAAACACGCCCACCGTGAATCCCGCCGCAACGAAAAGGTCCCAATACGTCCGGTGGAATCCCTGCACGTCAAAGTGAATCGATCGCATTAGGCCAAGAAGCGCATCAACGCCCCATTGCGGATCGGACTGGCGAAACCCAAGCGTGTGTCCCACCGCAAAAAGCAGCAGAAGCACGGCAGACACTCGATACAGGACAGACGCTTTCATGTCTTGCTTTATCGGCGTTGCGGCCACGCCCGCCACGACGGTCGGCGCGCAGATTCAAACTGTACCACGGCTCGAATGCCTCAGGTCTCGATGAATCCGCGAGCCCAGCTCGCACTGATTGCAGAGGCCGATTGCTGAAAATGAGGGCTCATCCGCGCAGAATGGCCTTAAGGGAAGACCTGGACTCAACCGGCGCCTATCTCAAAATTGAACGGCCGGGCAGAAGTCGGACACTTTAGACCGGGCACATCTCCGACATTTTTTCCTTATCAGGAAGTTTTTGTTTTTCGTTTTCCGGGGCATTTGCTCCGGAAAGGGAGCGGGTTGTTTTGGCTCTTTTAGGCGTTGGCAAGCGATAGGTCTTTCTGGTTCTGGTGTCGAATAACGCCAAAGGCACGTGAGCAAAATAGACGGTGTAGAGCTGGTCGTCAACCGGTTGCAGGCCGACCCGCTCACCGCGCAGCACCTCAGTGAGGAATACGTCATGTTTTTTCCAGCCGAAACCGCCGTGGTTTTTGACTGTGCGCACCAGCATTCCGTCCGGATATTCCATCTCCGGGATGCGCGCCGGATAAGGGCGCGGGGAAGTCTCATAGACTGCGGCCGGAGTCTGCATGCCGAGAGCTTCGTGAGGCCGCACCTGGTTGAAGTCATGGCGGAATCGGTCCAGCTCGCGTTGTTGCGTGCGCCAGTCTTGAGCCCGTTCGACCTCCTGCTTGAGCGAGCGGTGCATCCGTTCATGGCGGCCGTTCTGCTCCGGGTGCCCGGCCTCGATTCGCTCCGGTACGATGCCCAGCTTGATCCACCACACCGCCAGTCGCGACAACCCGCCTATGGCCGGGCTGGCGAACGGCGCGCCGTTGTCGGTGCGGATCGCTTCCGGCATGCCATGCTCTCGGAAGGCGGCTTCGAAGATCGCCCGCACCCGCTCGGTGTCGGTCTTCTCCACCGCCTGACAGCGCAGCAAGTAACGGCTCCAGGCATCGCTGATGGTCAGCGGATCGACACGTACCCCATCGCCGGCCTTGAACCAGCCCTTGAAGTCGGCGCACCAGACGCGGTTCGATTCGTTGGCGTGTGCCAGAGGATGGGTATACGGTTCGGTGCGCCGACGCTTCTTGCGCGCAATCACCAACCCGGCCCGCTTGACCATCGCGCCGATCGTGCTCGCCGCAGGCCACTGCCGGACCGGATGGTCCCGTTCAAGAATCCGCTTCAGCTTCCGTGGTCCCCACCGCATGTGCGCCTGCCGCAGCTCCAGCACCGCTGCCTCGATCCCCGCGCTGGTCTGGTTGGGATGACGGTGCGATGCCCGGTTCAAATCCAACAGGCCGCTGACCCCGTGCTGACGATAACGACGGAGCCAGGCATAGCCCGTATCCCGGCATATACCAAAACCGGCACACAACTCAGCCATCGTCTGTTCATCCCGTTCATACTCAAACACAAAACGAAGCTTCTCTTCCATCACACTGCTCGTTTTCCAAGGCATGAAACACGTTCTAACCCCTCATACCTCCGATTGCAGTGTCGGAGATCCGACCGGTCTATTCTGTCCGATGTCCGACCGGTTTGTACCCCGACACGGACCCCTCCCCCTCCTGTCAAAGTCAGCGTTTTTGTGGAGGCACGCCCACGGATCATCTCGCCAGAACCGGCTGAAGAGAAACAGCTTGCCCAATCTAAGCCCATCGTGTCCTGTTAATCAGGAAGTAAACCTCAACCCCAGAAAATCATCGGTTTTGAGCGGAAAAACGCGGAGTTACTTCCGGCTTGACGGTCATCCATCCTCGTTCATGTCCGCGACGATGATATGGTTCCGCAAATGGCCGACGGGAAAAGGCGAGCCTGGCGCGGCGGCGCTCCAGGCTCTGAGTCGAAGTTTCGCACCATACGAATCTTGGTTCAGTTCTCTGCTTAAGAAGACGTCACCGCCCGTATTGCTTCGATTCTCGAGCTGAGCAGAGCGGTTCTTTCTGTCGGAGACAGGTCTTCGAACTGCTCGACGAAATCGTTGGGTGAGGAGCGATAGAGTTGCCGCGCAGCGAGATCGGTGCCGAGTTCCGAGATAGCGCGATAGAGAGCCTCACTGGAGTCACGGCGAATGTATTCGGCCGGAGTTTCGTGCCGGTCCAGAGCGGCTACCACTTTGGCTTCGAATCCGCCATAGGGCTTTTTATTCGCGAAGGCCTGGGCATCTTGCAGTTGTGCGATACTGAGGCCTTTCGGAGGCAGGTAAAGAATGCCGGCCTTGATGGCACGAAGGGCGTTTAAGTCCCGATACTCAGATAGCTTGCGTTTTTGAATGACGGGATCGAAGCCTGGGAAGAGTGCGGCTTCGTAATAGATGCATTCCTGATCTTCGCCGTACAGCTCGAAGAGCTTTTCGAAAAAAGGCTCCAAGGTCGAGTTCTTATAGCCGGAGAAAGAAAAGCCACGGTCGCCAACTGCGCCTACTTGCAGGAACACGATGTGGCCCGTCGTCGCAAGAATAGCGTCCTTCTGGAAGACGCGGCTGGCCATTACTATCTGGCATCCGAATACGCCGGGATCTACGCGAAGATCTGAAAACATACAGTCTGGGGACGAAATCCCAGGCTGTAGTTGTACTTCATGACCTTCGGCGGAAGCAATGGCGAGAGCGCGCCTGGCAGGGCTTACGAAGTATCCGGGATGCCCATGAAATACGCCGACCACAGTGGCGCCGCGCCGGACCGGCCGCAGCATCAGTTCTGCCATTTCGATATACGTAGCACGGCGTTCTTTGCCTTCGCCGTAGTATTCGTAGAGATCGACCGCATTCTTGTTCAGCAATTGAATCTGGCGGGCGGTTATGCCGTTGGTGGCATGATAGAAAACCTGGTCTGCATCGCGGATGCAGGCGATCGCCTCCATGGTCATCTGGGCAACGGCCGTTATGCCGGTGCCGACGATAATGAGCCGCCCGCGGCTCTGCGGAGATGAACTAGACGTCTTTTTATCAGATGGCGTGCCAGGCTTCTTGACTACTTCGCCGCCGTCATCGTCGTCATCATCATCATCGTCGTCATCATCATCGTTGTCATCGTCATTGTTGTTATCGTCATCGTTGTTGTTGTCATCATCGTTATTGTTGTCGTCATCGTTGTTATTATCGTCGTCGTTGTTATTGTCGTCGTCGTTATCGTTGGGCGGTGACGCGAGTATCGGTAATTGGAAGTCTATGCTTGTCGCTGCATGAGTCGGGCTGTCCGCTTCAAGAGGGCTATGGGCTCCCCCAGCCGCACATATGCCTGCCGTTGGGTAGCCGTACCAAAACAGGCTGTAGCACTTGGTGCAGAATCGCCAGTTGCCTTGTGTCCCGGCCGAACTGGGTCCACCGCCGCCTCCGGGATCTGGCCTTGGAGCGGGATTTCCCTCCACGACGGTTAGCTCGAAGTCCAGGCTTGACGCGGCATGAG
>JASHVE010000362.1 GCA_030039675.1 Acidobacteriaceae bacterium
CCGGCGTGCTCGAAGTAGCCCACGCCGTTTTTGTAGAGCACGACCTTGCGCACTGGAAGGTCGAGCGGCGTGTTCTTCGCTGCGGTTGGTGCAGACGCAGCGGGCGCAGGTTTCTTCTGCGGCTCATTCGTGGTTTGAGCGGTTAATGAGATGGTTGCGAGAACGAACAGTGAGGCAGAGAACACAAGGCGCATAAATTCTCCCATGGGCAGCGAAAGAGCGGCCCCGCGACGATCAAACGGCACCGGTGATTCTTGCAGGAAAGCGCTATTCTCTTGGACCGTAGATGACGCAAAAAGGTTCCCGCGCGCTCGCGTCTTTCGTCCTGGAGGTCGCAGGACGGCAACGACGCAGCCTTCAGGCTGCAGCCAGGCGCCGCAGCTGCCCCAGGTGATTCAGGTCGTGGCCGGCCATCGTTTCCACGACGGTTTGAAACGTCATTGTGCCGCGTTCGGGGTGATGGGCCGGCCGATCCGCGGCTTCCGGCAACGCAGCCTCCAGCAGGCGCAGGTTCCATCCCCGCAGTGCCGTGAACACTTCCAGCGCGTGGCCCGCGGCCACTCCTGGATACATGGCTGCCCACTTGTCCTGATCGAAGGGCTGCACCGTGGGCCCATCTTCGGCGAGCGTCTGCCGCAGCCGGAATCCGAAGACCAGCTCGCAGTCGGCCAGATGGCAGATGATCTCTGCCGCGCTCCATTTCCCCGGCGCTGGAGCAACGGCAAGCTTCGCGTCGCCGATTGCCGCCAGAGCCTCAGCCAGCGCGCCCGGCGTCGAAGCAAGGATGATCTCCAAAGGCCGGCCGTCCAGAAAACCGTCATAAGGATTCTCTTTGCTCATTGCGTCACCTCCTTAAAGCATGGCCATCGGCCGCTTTGTATTTTCAATTGCCTTTACAGATACTGCTGCATCATCCGCTGCCACGTAGGCCAGTCGTGCGAATTATAGGAGTCCCAGATATAGATCTGGTGCGGAATTCCTTTGGAATCGAAGATGCGCGCGAGGTGCTGGTTCTGGCCCAGGCACTGGTCATCCCAGCCCGTAGCCAGTACGTAGGTATTGCGCCTATAGCGGTCAAAGTGCCACGGGTCGTTCAGGTTGGGAAGATAGTGCGTAGGCAGATTAAAGTAACAATCCTCGTCGTAGTAGCCGTCGAGGAAATTACTGAGATCGAAGGCGCCGGACATCGAGAGCATCCCGGTAAACAGATCGGGATGGCGCAATGCCATATTTACCGCGTGGTAGCCGCCAAAGCTGCAGCCCAGCGCCACCAGGTGCGGATCGCCATTTTTCTGGCGCACCAGCGGCAGCACCTCGCTGAGCAGGTAGTCCTCGTACTGCAACTGCCGGGCGATGCGCCAGCGCGGCGGCACTCCGCGGTTGTACCAGCTCTCCATGTCGACGGAGTCCACGCAGTAAAGCTGCAGATGGCCGTCCTCGATGCGGCCCCAGAGCGCGCCCACCATGCCGCGGTCTTCAAACTCGTAGAATCGCCCTCCCGAAGTGGGAAACACCACCACCGGCAACCCGGCATGGCCAAAGACCAGCAGCTCCATATCCCGGCCAAGACGGCTCGAATACCACTTGTGATACTCGCGATTCATCGATTCGGTTACTCCGTAGGTTTGCGTGCACCGCGGCAGATTCTTGATACTGTAACAGTCGGAGCTCCGTCTGAGCGGAGCCAACGCACTTCCGAAGATTGAGGACGATCGTCCCCCGTTGAATCTCGATCCACTCCCGTCGCACCCCGTGCCGAGCAGTGCTCCCGATGCCGGCACGCCAGCCCATCCACGCCTGCGCCTCCATCGGGCTTTTCCCAGCCGATATCTGCCGGACAAGCGCGACCTGATCGTCTATCTCCCTCCCGGCTATGAGCAGCAGCCCGGGCGTTCCTACCCCGTGCTCTATCTCCACGACGGCCAGAATCTGTGCGACGGGCGGACGTCGTTTATTCCCGGCAAAACCTGGCAGGTCTGCGAGCACGCAGACGCGGCCATCCAGGCGGGCGAGGTAGAGCCGCTGATCATCGTGGGCATCTACAACACCGGCGACCGCCGCATCGCTGAGTACACACCGGACCGCGACTGGCAGATGGGCGGCGGCGAAGCCGACAACTACGGCCTGCTGCTGACGCGAGAGCTGATGCCGTGGATCGCCGGGCAATACCGGGTGCGGCCCGGAAGGGAAGCGACCGGCCTCGGTGGGTCGTCGCTTGGTGGTTTAGTGACACTTTATTTAGGGCTCCGCCATGCGCAGCACTTCGGAAGGCTGGCGGTTCTTTCGCCCAGCGTGTGGTGGAACCACAAGAGCATCTTCGGCTACCTGAACGACCGCGCTCCGGAGATTGGGGAAAAGCCGCGGCTCTGGCTCGACGTGGGCGACAGTGAGGGCCGCAGGACCCTTCAAAACACCGAACAGCTCAATTCCCGGCTCATCGCCAACGGCTGGCGCCCCGGCGAAACCCTGCACTTTGAGTGTGTCGCCGACGGGACGCACGACGAGACAAGCTGGGCCACGCGCGTGCGGCCCATGCTGCAGTTTCTCTATCCCACGCCGGGGGAGGACCGCGCGGGGTAAG
>JASHVE010000363.1 GCA_030039675.1 Acidobacteriaceae bacterium
AGCTTTGTTGCGGTGAGCCCCTATCGAGAGGTTTTGTATCAGGGCATGACTTCAGTCGTGCCGAAAAGGCCGCACAATCAATATCCGGCTTTCGCCGCTGAGGGAGCCTACACTCGGCTGCGGTTATCCCTTCCGCCGGTAAAGAATCTGGAACTCGTACCGGGGATTGGCGGGGAACAGCCCCGCCACATGCCGAAGCCGCTCGGCCAGCGCCGGCGCCGCCAGCAGCGGATACTCCCTCTCACGCAGGTCGTGATAGTCGAAGTCCACCGCCATCGACAGCATATAGACGGCCAGCGCGTCAGAGAAGGAAGCTTCAAAAAAGTTATTGCGCGCTCGCTCGTCAATGCCCTTCTGGGCGCCGCGGCCGTCGCGGAATCCATTATCCTGCGCCCGCCGCCGCGCCTCCCACGCATCCTGGCTCGTCTCGCCCCGCACCTGCGCCTCCGCCTGCGACCACGCCAGCGTGGCGAAGCTCTCCGGCACTCCTGCGGCCTCTACAAAGTTGTGCGCCACATTGATGAAGAACTCAAAGGCCAGGCCGAACCGGTCTTCCACCAGACGCGTAGAGATGAACACCGCCTCTGTCGAGCCGAACGCCGCATTGCGATGGCACACCGCCCGGTCGCCGAGATCGACGCTATAGGCCGGCGCAAGGAGCGTTTCGCCCGTATCGGCGATCGCCAGCGGGACGAAGTAGTAAGCGCGATGCGCCAGCGCCGCAGTCAGCGCCGCGGGCACCGCGCCCACCAGCCGTTCAAGATCGGCGTCGGAGATGCGCGTCTCGCCCCACCCCGCGTAGCGGACTCCATTTGCAGCCTGCACGACCGTCACCTGCGTCGCGACCTTCTCCGCATGCCACAGATCGATTTGTGCCGTACTGGCCATCAGCGATTATTCTAGACGAGAGGGGTCAGGCAGGATGCGGCAATCGATGATAACCAGGCACGGCGGAAGCGTTCTGGGCTTTCCGCTCGAGGGATTCAGCTTCTTTCAAAGCCTGCTGCTCTCCTTCGCGGTCGCTTTCTTCACTTTTTTCGCTACTACCTGCATTGCCATCTTCGCTCTGCTCGGCTGGAACCTGATCGGCCACCACTCGGTGAACTTCGCTGATACCTACCGCTACGTGGGTTTTCCCGCAGGCGTGCTGGTGCTGCTGCTGGCGCTGCCCTACTTCATGACGCTGTGGGTGCGCGCCAAGCTGCGCAAGTAGCGCAACGCGAAACGGCGCCCGAAGCTGATTTACTATAGCGGTTCCCGAATTTGTGTAGACCGAAGGAAGATGTTTAAGGGGCCTTTTCCTCGAGAAAAGGCCACCTTCCACGGCGCTCAAAAAGTCGACGTTAGTTCGGGAACGGCTCTAGGGATCGTTTGAGCCTTCTCGGCTGAACTCACATCCCCGCCGGTTTCGGATCGTCAGGATCGAACTTGGCCACCTGTATCTTGCGCGCCAGCCCGATCTTGGAAAGCAGCCAGATGCCCCAGAAGTTCGGATCGATCTCGTACCACGCCAGCCCATGACGGGCCGACACCGGGTGCGCGTGGTGGTTGTTGTGCCAGCCCTCGCCGCCCGTCAGCAGCGCCACCCACCAGCTGTTGCGCGAATCGTCGCGCGTCTCAAAGCGCCGGCTGCCCCAAAGATGCGTGGCCGAGTTTACCAGCCAGGTTGCGTGCAGTCCCAGCGTCACGCGCAGCAGAACGCCCCACAGCACCATGGCAACGCCGTTCACCCATCCGCCCCAGTACCATCCCCCCGCCAGCAGCAGAACGCCGCTCAGCGTAATCGGAAGCCAGTGATACTTGCTCATCCACACATGGAACTTGTCGCGACGCAGGTCGGGCGAGTAGCGCGACAGCACCTCGGTCTGCGCGTGCAGCGCTTCGCCAAAGAGAATCCACCCCGTGTGCGCCCACCATTTGCCCTCGCGTGGCGTGTGCGGATCGCCTTCCTGGTCGCTCAGCTGGTGATGCACGCGATGCGTTGACACCCAGAAAATCGGCCCGCCCTCGAGCGAGAGCGTAGCGCAGACCGTCATCGCGTACTCCAGCCATTTGGGCACATGGTAGCCGCGGTGCGTCAGCAAACGGTGGTAGCACATGCCGATGCCCACGTTGATGGCCAGCACGTAGATCACTGCCATCACCGTCAGCCGCTGCCAGCTGAAGAAGAACAAGGCAGCCAGCGCACCCACGTGAAACAGCGCGATCGTCGCAAGCGTGAGCCAATTGAACCCCGCGCCCACCGTAGCAGCCCGGCCCATCCGAATCAGGTGCCGCGCGGAGACAGTGTGAACCGTGGGCGGCGCAGTGGAGAGAGCTTCTTTGGTTTGAGGTATCAGGTCTTCTGAAACTTGGGCTGGCGTTTCAGTGGCAGGAGCGGTTAAAACAGATGCCATTCGTTCGGAAATCCTTCAAAAAGTGGCAGCGCGCCCACTTCCAGTTTCGATTGTATAGGAGAAAAAGACCGATTCCCTTCGGCGTGGGTCCTACTTTTGTAGCAGCGGTTCCCAGGACGGGCGATAGTCGCAGAACACGGGTGCCATTCGACATCCAGGAAAGAGCGCTCATGGCCGCCCGCCGATCCGCAGCACAAGGCTCGTCCCGAACATGCTTCGGATTAGACCAACGTCGCATCGGCGCGGGTGACCTTCGCGGCACTCGTCTGAACCTCCATACTATTGCGGCCGGGTTGCAAAGCTCTTCAATCTTGACATGCCCATTGCGGCTGTTATTTTCATGAAAATGGGCTGCCCCGGCTCGCTCGCCGCATAAGCAGTAAGAAAAACAACAAATAGGGGAAAATTTTCCATGACAGTAGCCAATCTGCTCGGCGCTTACCTTGTATTGCAGGTTCCAGAGGGTGGCTCGCCCTGGATGTACTTGTTGCTGGCGAGCGCAGTTTGCGCAGGGGCCCTGGTCCTCAATGCCCGGAACCGTGCCCACGGGCGAAGCAACGGCTGACACGTTTCTTTCTTGATCGAAATTCCGCCATTTCTTCCCGGTCTGTTCGAAAGTAAGCCCTGCATCGCGGCGAGTACGCAGAACGCAGCGGTGTCTCCTTCCACAAGAAATCCCCACCAGGGCGGCCGGGACTCCGCCCTCGACCCTCAAAGACCGCACACAAACTCTGAGATCGCTTTATATCCGAAAATGCTCTAGTCTTTCGTCGCCACCAGTTCGCTTCGCCCGCTGACGAAAACCTGGGTCGCCTCGCCGCGCAGCACGCGGTACAGCGCAAACTGCCGTTCGGTCGCGCCGCGCAGTTCAAACAGCAGCTCGCCGCGGTTGTCCGCCATTGCGTCTACGGCATCCACCAGCCGCATCCGCGGCGTGTCATCCAGGTGGGCGGCATCGGTCACGTTCTTCTTGAGCACCACGAGGCTGCCGTAGAGATCGGGCTGCGCAATCAGCGTGACGAACTTCTCCTGCGCGCCCGAGCCGCCCGTATGTGCTGAGAACACCAGGGTCGCGCCCGAGCCATAGGCTAGCTCGAAGACCCGGAACTGCTCGTCGACGAGCGGCGCCGGTTCAGGCGGCAGCGTGAGCTGAGTCTTGTGTGCGGACGAAGTCTTTTTCGCCGCGGGCTTCGCCGGTGCCGGCGGCGGATTCAACCCCAGCGCTGTGCGTGCCATATCCTCAAGTTGGACTTTGTATTTGGCCTCATCAGTGGGATTGGCCCAGGAATAGCTCCAGATATGCTCTGGCGTGTCCCTCGGGTCCGAGACCGCGACAGCCTGCTCCATGTCTGGCGGCAGACCCATCAGGCTCGGCAGCACCGTTGGCCCGCTGTCCGTCGATTTGCCGCGCACCAGCCGTGGCCGGTTCGGGTCGACCACGTCCGGCAGCGACGTGACATACCCTTCGTCCTGCTCGTTGTTCTTCTTTTGCAGCTTGGGCCGGTCGGGATCGGTAGCTGCCGAACTGCCATTCGATGAATCGCCATTTGAGGAACCATTGCTTGCCGTGTCGCTCGTGCTCCTGTGCAGAGTCGGCCGGTCCGGATCGGGAGGCGGTCCAGATCCCCCACTCGATCCCCCGCCCGATCCATTGGAAGACCCGCTCCCAGACCCACTGGAGGAAGAGCTCGCTGAGCCGGAGTTCCCATCACCGGAGCTGCCGCCGTCAGGCGCACGGTGCAGAGTCGGCCGATCCGGGTCAGGCGGGGAGCCCTGGCTCCCGGATCCGGAGCTCGACCCTGAACTCCCGCTGCCCGATGTGTCGCCCGGGTGCGCCTTGCGGTGCAACACCGGCTGGTCGCTCGCTACATCTTCATCGTCTTTCCAGTTTGCGGCTACCTGCACGGGCTTGGGTCTGGGCAAAGGCTTCCATGCGCCGTAACCCACCCACGAACCCTGCTCTTGGCCCGCGTTCTGAATCACGAACAGTCCAACATTTTTTCCGTTTTGCTTGAGCTGGTACTCAACCTCGCCCTCCAGGGCAAGCGGCTCAGGATGCGCCATGTAGATCCCGCCATCCTGCAACTCCTCGCCGTCGAAGACGCTCACCGGAATGATGCGGCTTGCCTTGGGATGCTGTTCGTCGCCCGTCCACTCCAGCACTGCCACCGCGCGCAATTCCTGCCCATCCTTGGGCTTCGTAACCTGGCCCGGATACTGCGCGGCCGCCGGCAGCGCGCAGGCCAGCGCCGCCGCCAGCCTAATGGCCTTACTCTGGAAAAGATTTGCTGCGCCCGATGACACGTGCCCCTCTCCTCGTAAATAATCGATCCTGACGGTCCTGCCGGCGGTAGACACGCTCATTGGATTGGATGCCCCGGTAGTCTTCCGTCTTGCTCCACCATCTTTTGGACTGAGGATATTCTCGATGGAACTCAACGAGAAAGTTGCTGATTTTACCCTCCAGACCGATGAGGACAAGCCCGCGAGCCTGTCTGATTATGCCGGAAAACCGGTCATCCTGTTCTTTTATCCCCGCGCCGACACTCCAGGCTGTACCATCGAGGCCTGCGGCTTCCGCGACACGTTCAAAAAGCTCCAGGCCGCCGGCGCAGTTGTTCTCGGCATCTCCCGCGACACTCCCAGAGACCAGGCCAAATTCAAAGCCAAATACGATCTGCCCTACACGCTCCTCGCTGATGTAGACGAGAAAGTCTGCAATCAGTTTGGGGTGCTTAAGGAAAAGAACATGTATGGGAAGAAAGTGATGGGCATAGAGCGGACCACCTTCGTCATCGGCCCCGACCAGACCCTTCTGCACATCTTTCCCAAAGTCACACCCGAGGGCCACGCCGAACAGGTTCTCGTTCTGATGAAGGAATGGAATAAGTCCCACAAAAAATGAGCCGCAGTCGCACTACACCCCTAACAAAGCCCTCGGGTGCCCCATCCTTTGAGCGTACCTTGCTCGAAGGGTGGGAAAGCGCTGACGACAGCCGTCGGCGGATCCATCTTCAGAGCGACGGGCGGCCGGGTGCCCCATCCTTTTCGCGCGATCTGCGAAAAGGGTGGGAGAGCACGAAAGTCCGTGGCGCAAAGACCCGTTTGCCCGGTCATCTGCTTCCCCGCGCCTTCTTTGAAGCCTCGCCCGAGCGCGTCGCCCCGCGCCTGCTCGGAAAAATCCTCGCCCACCGCGCCCCCGCAGGCTGGATCGCCGGACGCATCGTAGAAGTCGAAGCCTATCTTGGCCCCCACCACCGCACGCCTGATCCGGCAGCGCATTCCTACCGCGGCCCCACCCCCCGCAACCGTGTGATCTTCGGTCCGGCGGGCTACGCCTACGTCTACGCCATCTATGGCCGCTACTTCTGCATGAACATCACCTGTGAGACCGATGGCCGCGCCGGCTGCATCTTGCTGCGCGCTCTCGAACCGCTCACCGGCATCGGCCTGATGGCGCAAAATCGCAGTCTCCAGGCAAACGTCAGGCCGTGCGAACTCACCTCAGGCCCTAGCCGGCTCTGCCAGGCCCTCGGGCTTACGCGTCCCATCCATAATGGTCTTGACCTGCTCGATCCCCAGTCGTCACTCCAGGTGCTCGACGACGAATTTCCGGTCACCAAGGCGATGGTCACGCCGCGCATCGGCATCCGCCACGCCGTCGACCTGCCGCTGCGTTTTTCTCTGCCGGAGCACGCCTGCGTCTCCGGTCCGAAGAGATTTACAGGCAAATGCATCTTTGTCCGGTAAAATTCCGTCCATCGAAAGAACTCACTTCAACCGCGAGGAAACCTGCACGTGAAAAAATCTTCCCTGACTCCACCTGCAGTTGTACTTTCCCTGCTGGCCGCCGCTGTCTTCGCCGTTTCCGTAGCCGCGCAAGCTCCGTCCGCCGCAGGAGCTTCTCCGCAGCAGGGCGAAGCGCACGGTCCGCGTAACTTTCCGCCGCCAACCAACCTGAAGGTTCTGCCCAAAGATCTCACCGGCGCGCAGGTGCGCGAGATCATGATGGGCTGGGCTGGCGATCTGGGCGTCCGCTGCGACACCTGCCACGCGGCTGACGCCAACAACGTTGGCCCCAATGGCCGGCCCCGGATGGACTTCGCCTCCGATGCCAAGGATGAAAAGCAGATGGCGCGGATCATGTACACCATGTTGGAAACTGACAAAAAGGATTATGTCGCGAAGGTTGCGGCGATCGACAAGATGGACGAACCCGCCGCGCCCCTGACCTGCGGCACCTGCCATCGCGGCCACCTGGATCCCGAGAAGTTCACCCCGGCTCCCGAACACCCGCAAGGCGCAATGCCCAACATGCAGCACTGAGAGGCGGCGGGTCAGCAAGTCAGCGTTCGCCAGCGCGGACGTTCGCGGGTCGGCGAAGCAAGCCTGTCACCTCTTGATGAAGCACTGAATTCGGGTGCCCCATCCTTGCGACGTCTTTGTTTTTGTCGCAAGGGTGGGAAAGCACGAACCCCAATTCGCGACGCCCAGGTCTACAGCGGTTCCACAGTTGCTATGTCCTGAAGCCACGAATGCTAAGTGGCATTTTCCTCAAGAAAATGCCACCTTCCGCGGCTTCGGCAAGGGCACATCAACTGTGGAACCGCTCTAGTTTTGAGGTCGCCGCGTGCGCGCCAAAAAGCGCGCGCTCAGCGCCGCGCCGGCCACTGCAAACACCAGAAGCGCCGCTACCAGAAAGCCCAGCGCGCACAGCACGCCGCCTGCGCGTCCCTCCGGCGAGAGCATCCACGACTTGGTGAGCGCGATCGTCTGCGCGTCTACGCCCATCGACGTCCATTCCTGGGTCATCTGCTGGTTCACGAGTGTGCCCCAGAAATCGTCGAAGATTTTGCCCGTGTGAAACCAGTAGCGCGCGCCATAAAGCGCCACTCCCGAAGCGGCAGCGGCCGTCCATCCGCCCAGAACGCCCGTCACCAGGCCCAGCCGCGCGCCGGCGCCCAGCGTGAGCCACGATGGTTTCCGGTTGCGCATGTACAGCGCCACCACCCACGCGCCCGTCGCCGCCATCACCAGCAGAGCAAGAATGTTCAACGGGGAGAGCAGCGAGCAAAGCACGCCCGCGGGAATGGCCAGCATCAACGCGTAACGCAACGCCGGCCGCCATTCGATGCTGCCGGCGTCCCGCACCACCTCGTTCCACTTCTCGGGCTGGCCGCCCGGGGCGGCGTTGTTCTCCGCCGAGTAGACAAGCTGCGGCAGGCCGCACTCCGGGCAGTAGATGCTTCCGGCCTGCACTGTCTGGTGGCAGCGGCTGCAGGTGATCTCCATACCTCTATGAGCCTATAGCATCCGGCCGCGCCATGCATCCGCCCTGTTTCAGGACAGCTTCAGCTTCGCAGCAACGATGGCCTCAGCCGCTGACACGGCTTGCTCCAGCGTCATGTCGGTTGAGTCCAGAAGAACCGCGTCCTGAGCCGGCTTGAGCGGCGAATCGGCGCGATTGCGGTCGCGCTCGTCCCGGGCATGCAGTTCGCGGATCACTTCTTCCGGCTGCAGTTCGGATTTTCGCCCATCCTGGCCAAGCTGCTCGAACCGGCGTTGCCCCCGCACTTCGGGAGCCGCATCGAGAAAAATCTTCACCTCGGCGTGCGGAAACACCACCGTGCCGATGTCACGGCCCTCCATCACCACGCCACCCTCTGCGCCCAGTTGCTGCTGCAGCCGAACCATCCAGGCGCGGATCGCAGGAAACACACTCACCCGCGAAGCCGCGTCCGTCACCGTAGGATTCCGGATCAGCCCCGTCACGTCCTCGCCATCGAGCAGAACGCGATTTTCCTCCTCGCCCGGTTCAAGGCGAATGGTGGTTTCCGTCGCGAGCTGTTCCAGGTCCGCGCTCTTGTCCAGAGGCAATCCCGTCCGCAGCGCCTTCAGAGCGAAAGCGCGATACATGGCCCCGGTCTCAAGATTGAGCAGGCCGAAATGACGGGCCAGGTGGCGCGCGATCGTGCTCTTTCCCGCGCCCGCAGGCCCGTCTATCGCGATAATCAGCTTGCGGCCCGCCGCACCCGACAGATTGAGAGGTTTGCGGCTGTCTTCCCCGCTCATCCGCGCTTCTTCGTTCCTCGCTTCGATGGAGCGGTGAAGCCGTAGCGCTTGCTGTTGCCGGCCTTCGCCCCGGCCGTCAGCGCCGGCTTACGGTTGTTGCGGGAAGACCGGGCCTCAATGCGGACCTCGACCCGGGCATCGGCGCGGGCCTCTTTCCGGTAAGAGACACCGGCCTTCACGGAAGCCTTGCCGTTCCGCTCGGGCCGCGCAGCAGCGGCCTTGTTGTTACGAGCCGCCGAGATGCCACTCACCGTACGGGTGCCGTTTCGGGAATTTCCGTGCCCATTCGAGCCCGCCGGCACCCCGTCATGCTTGCTGTTTCCATTCGCGCTCCACCGCGCGCCGTTGGTGCTGTGCCGCAGGCTGCTCGTCCCGCGGGCGTCCCGGCTGGGACGGCGCGCCGAACGGCCGTTCGATGACGACTGCGCCGGCTTGCGGTCGCGTGCATGCGCTGCGGTGCGGCTGAAATGCGGCCGGGCGCTCGACGGCTTGCCCGCCGATGCTGGCTTGCGAGGAGCCGCAACCCGTGGCGCATGAGACTCCGAGGAACTCCGCACAACCTCCGGAGCTTTGATCGTTTCCGGTACGCGGGCAGCCGCAGGCGGCGCAATCTCGGCGCTCTCCTCTTCCAAGTCGCGTCCGTAAAAGTAAGATGAAGCCGCCATCGCCGAGCTGGCGTAAACCGTCGGCGCCGTCGTGAACTCCGGCAGGGTCCCCGCAACGTAGAAGTGGGGTGCATGGCCCAGTGAGAGCGTGTGCACCTGGCGGGTAGCCACCAGCCCGCGCAATACCTCCCGCACCTTGCTGCGTGCGGTCAGCGGCGCCAGGAACAATTCCACTTCTTCCATGCTGGCGGCGATCACGGCCTGCAGGTAGATGGACGCAAGTACCGAGATTGCGGTAACTTGCGAAGTGGATGCGCCCTCGGCGATGGCTTTCTGGAAGCGCTGCCGCAGCAGTTGCCATTGCGCCGGCTTCCCGGGAGCCGAAATCACCGGGATGATGCGAAGCTGTTGCCAGAGCTCGGTAATGGCGCGGAGCACCGCAGCCTCGGTCACTTCCTTACCCAGCGCATGCTTGAGCTGTGGAATCGTAGCGTCGCCTGCTTCCAGCAGCTTGTAGGTCTGGATCGCGAGCGGCGAAACCTGCCTCGACCCGGTCAGTTGCGGAATGCGCCGCCAGTCGCGGTCGCCGCGCAGTGCGTAGACATATGGCAGGACCCAGGCCGCGACCACAAAGTCTGGATGCTCGCCCGGCTGGCCCAACAGGTTCAGGCGAACCGCGATGCCGTCCGTCTCCAGCCGAACCAGGAGCTCTTCCGCCAATGCAATCTGCTTGGGATCGGGAGTCGGGTTCCGCTGGCCGGCGACGGCCTCCACAAATGAAGGCGCAACCCCCGCCGAAAACTGCCGGCGCGGCAGGAAGAGACACAATCCCGTCTCCTCAATCCACGTACGGGCATCCTCCAAGGTAAGGGCCCCATTTCCATTCAGGCGCATTCTCTCTGCGCGCGAAGCTTCCAATTGCTCTGCTGTCAAAGAAAAACCTCACTTCCAGGCTGACATTACGGCTTTGACCGGAGATGCTGTGTCCGTTCCTCTCTTCTTTTGGACTCTTTGGCGCCGTCGACCGTGACATTTTCTTCCGGTCACCGGCTCTATTCAGTCCAATCGGAGAAACGTTATAGCCTCAATCCAAGGCCGCGTTCGAATTAGCCCCGCGGGCCACAACCCCCCCGCGAGCTTTCGTCTTCGTGCTTTGCGTCGGCTAAACCCGATTGGGAATTGGTGTAGGGAGGGTTGATGCGGTCAAGTGCCGTTTTCCGTTACTCCGGGGTCCCCAGCAGCCAGAGGTCGCTGGGGTGGAAGCAAATGGCACCTTGCACATCTCCGAATTCCTCACGCGAATTCCTAATCCGGTCGAAAACTGCATTTCAGGTCTTGCCTGTAGTGTCCGGCCGACCCCGGCCCTGAGGGCGGAACGGCCATCTTCCAGGTGTTCTAAACGCGGTGGAAGGCCCGCTGGATCTCTCTCCAAGAATACAACAAAGCTATTGGACGTCCATGCGGGCAACTGGTCGGGTGACTGGTTTTCGCAAGTTCCAACAATAGCCACTCCATACGTGCCGGGTCAAGAGCCGTGTTCACTTTGATCGCCGCATGGCAGGCGATGGAGGCGGCAATCCGTGTGCGCAGCGC
This sequence comes from Acidobacteriaceae bacterium, assembly GCA_030039675.1. Lineage (GTDB taxonomy): Bacteria > Acidobacteriota > Terriglobia > Terriglobales > Acidobacteriaceae > Telmatobacter. The sequence goes on from JASHVE010000363.1 coordinate 10,667, forward strand.
CGCAAGCTCTTCATTTTGCGCCGGTTCATCTGGATCCGCCGAAGACTGCTCGATCACCTCGCTCAGCGCCCGTTCGAGCGCCGCGCCTTCAAGGCCCACCGGTGCCGCTTTCACCGCCAGGGTCTGCGGGCCGAAAGGCTCGGCCTCGAACCCGCTCCGCTCCAGCTCCTCGGCGATGCGCGCAAACACAATCATTTGTTCGGGTTTCAATTCGATCAGGAGCGGCATCAGCAGTCTTTGCCGCTGCATCCGCTCAATCTGCCGCTCGTGCAGAATTTTTTCGAAAAGAACCCGCTCGTGGGCCACGTGCTGGTCGATAATCCACAGCCCGTCCGGCCCGGTCGCCAGAATGAACGACTCCCGCAGCTGCCCCAGCGGCTTGAGCGATCCAAGATGATTCAGGTTGACTGCAGCCTGCTCAGCTTCCACCAGCGCGGTAGCCGCAGCCGGGTCCGCCGCACCCGTCGGCACGCCGTCGTGATTTGGACCGCATGTTTCTCCATCGGCCGCGGCCGGAGGTCGAAACAGCGCCGCTGCTGCCTCACCCCAGGCCTGGACATCAAAGCCAGTCCTTGTCGGCCCGTTGCCATCGAAGGGCAGCCTGCCGGGCACGGAGGCGGGCACGCGCGGTGTCAAGCGAAATGGCTCAGCTCCGGAATCCGGATCCCCGGCCCGCATCTCGGAATCCGGCAACCCCTCCGCCGTGCCGCCAGGAATGCCCGGCAGAGGCGAAGCCGCAGGCGGCATCAGCGACGGGCTGGCCGTCGGCTGCGCGTCGAGTGCCGCCAGGAACCCGGCTGCAGGACGCGCCTCGATCAGCGCATTCCGCAGGCTGTCGCGGACAAAGTCGTGCACCAGCGTCTGCTGCCGGAAGCGCACCTCCGTCTTCGCCGGGTGTACATTCACGTCCACTTCTTCTGCCGGCATCTCCAGAAACAGCAGCACTACCGGAAAGCTGGTGGGTGGAATCACGTTGCGATAGGCTTCGGTGATCGCGTGCAACAAGAGCCGGTCCCGGATAAGCCGCTTGTTCACGAAGATGTAGATCGAGTTGCGGTTGAGCTTCTGCAGCTCCGGCTTGGAGTAGAAGCCGCTCAGCCGCAGCGCGCCGGGGTCGCGCACCGGCTCATCAGGATCCTTCTTCCACGGCGGTGGCTCGGGCAAACCGGCACGCGCCAGCGGCATCTCCGCGGCCACGGGCAAAAGCTGGCTCAGCGTCTCCTTGCCGAAGATCTGGTAGATCCGTTCCGCCGTCCGCGCCACCGGCGGCGCTGCAACCAGCGTATGCGAAGCCGAAACCAGCTCAAAGTGCTTCTCCGGATGGACCAGCGCATAGTGCGTCACCAGCGCCGTCACATGCGCCAGCTCCGTCGACTCGGCGCGCAGAAACTTCCGCCGCGCCGGCGTATTGAAGAACAAATCGGCGACAGCAAGAGTCGTCCCGCGCGGCACCGCCGCATCGCCCACATCCAGAATCTTGCCGCCCGCAATCTCAACTCGCGTACCTGCGCTGGAGGATTCGCCGTCCGCGCAGGACCCGTCCGAAGTCTCCAGCGTCACCCGCGCCACGGATGCAATCGACGGCAGCGCCTCGCCGCGAAACCCGAGCGTGGCAATCGAAAGCAGGTCATCGGCCGTGCGCAGCTTCGATGTGGCGTGTCGCTCAAAGGCCAGGAGCGCATCGTCCCTGTTCATCCCGTGGCCGTCGTCGGCAATCCGGATCAGCTTCCGTCCCCCGGCCTCCACCTCGATCCGGACTCGCTGCGCCCCCGCGTCGAGCGCATTCTCCAGCAGCTCCTTCACCACCGACGCGGGCCGGTCCACCACCTCGCCCGCAGCGATCTGATTCGCCACCTGATCCGACAAAATCCGGATGCGTCCCATAAGACTTCAGGGTAACGCACAACGCGTTCGACGGCCGGAATATCCAAATCGCGTCAGTTTTGGCGTTGGCGCTTTCAGTCATTGCCCGGCGCCTTTCCCTCATCGAATCTGTTGCCGACCGTGCCAAAATCTGCCTGTTGCAAAACATTTAACTTGCTTTCATCTCTCATTCATAGGGGCGGGGCAGATTATCTCTTATCAGCAGTTAACCTAAAAAGCGGTTCGCACCTTCCACCCCGCGTTCGATCGGGGACCGATCGCTTCTGTACGAAGAGCCTGCGCTGAAGACACGCAAGAGATCGAAATAACCAAATCAGAAAACTCACAATTGGGGGGAATCAGAATGCAGAATACTGTCCGCTCGCGGCAGCGCGCGGTCGTGGCCGCTTGTTTCGCGATACTGTATATGTTTTCACCGGTTTTCATCCTCCGTGGGCAACCGCCCGGAGCCACCACCTCTATCTCAGGAACCGTAGTCGACACACACGGCCTCGCTATTCCGCACGCCGCGGTCGTCATAAAGAACCAGACCACCGGCGCGCAAAGCCAGGCAGGCTCTGATAGCGTCGGACATTTCGTCGTCTCTGGTATTCCCGCCGGCCGTTACACCCTCACCGTCACCGCACAGGGTTTCGCCACCACCACGCAGAAAGACGTGAGCGCCTCTGCGCAGCCGGCTGACATCACGGTGACGCTCAATGTCGGCGGCCTCGCGCAGAATGTCGAAGTGCGGGCCATCGCTGGCGACTCCATTGCCGCTCAACATGCTCTCTCGCAGGACTCGCTCGACGCGGTAGAGCCCCAGTCCTTCATTGGCAGCGAGTTCCTCAAGAATTTCCTTCCGGCCACAACCGACTTCTCCGAGATGATCAACATCGCCCCCGGCACCATCAGCTACAACCCCAACGGCGTAGGACTCGGGCAGGGAACGATGTATTTTCGCGGGCTCGTGGACGGCGATTACAACATCACCTGGGACGGCATCCCATTCAACGACAGCAACAACCCCACTCATCACTCCTGGGTCTTCTTCCCTGGGCCGTGGGTTGGCGGTGTGGACTTCGATCGCAGCCCCGGTTCGGCATCGACCATCGGCCAGGCAACCTATGGCGGTTCCATCAACCTGCTCTCTCCTGAAATGCCGACCGAGCAGTCGGTGCTGCCTCAGGTTTCGTACGGGTCATTCAATACCCTGCTGATCGATGGTCAGTACAACACGGGCTGGCTTGGGCCAAAGAAGAACATCGCCGTCTCAGTGGATGTGCACCGCATGACTACCGACGGCTTCCAGACTGCGAATTATCTCGAACGCAATGCGGGAGACATTAAGGTCGTGTACCGGCCCTCGGATCGCACCACCATCACCGGCTACAGCGGCGTTGTGCGCCTCTTCGGCAACGCGCCGAACGTCTCCGCCTACCGCGCCCAGATCCAGGCCTACGGCTGGAACTACATGATGGAGA